>CALVIZ010000025.1 GCA_944331865.1 uncultured Bacilli bacterium
AAAAAATAATACTATTCAAAACTTAATAAAAATAAATATGCCAATAAAGACCATAGCAATTGCAACAGATTTAACCGAAGAAGAAGTTAAAAAAAGAATAAAAGAATTCAAATTAGAGGAATAGAAATATTCTTTTTTTGTTTTTTTTAATCCATAGACAAATATGATAATATTTGCTAAAATTATGTAATGTAAGGAGTATATATGAGTAAAAAGAAAAATAAAAGTAAGATGAGTTTTATGAAGTATTTAAGTATATTTCTTCTTATAGTTAGTGTGTTAATATTAGTGTTAGTTTATTTTATTAATGTATTACCAATGGATTATTTTATAGTATTATTAGTATTAGTATTATTAGTTGATTTAATAGTAATTAAATTATTATTATGTAATGGAGTAATAAGAAATGTTATTGGGGTATTATTATCAATAATACTTATTATAATTATGGTATTTGGTATTACTTATGAACTTAATACAATTGATTTTTTAAAACAATTGGGTTTTAATACTTATAAAGAAGAAAATTTTAATATATTAGTATTAAAAGATAGTGAGTATAATGATTTAAATAATCTAAATAATAAAGTTATTGGACATTTAGATAATAATTTACATATTGGGGTAAATAAAACAATAAAGAAAATAGAAAAAGATATTGATTTTGATAGTAAAATATTAATTGATATTAATGAATTAGTAAATAGTTTATTAAATAGAGAAGTAGATGCTATAATACTTGAAGATGCACAAATAAGTATGCTTAAAGAAGATAATAATGATTTATTTAATAATATTAAAATATTATTTACTTTTAATATAGATACTGAAATTAAAAATGAAAAAGAAAATATAGATATAACAAATGATTCATATAATATTTTAATAACTGGGGTAGATACATATGGTAATATTACTAAAGTATCTAGAAGTGATGTTAATATGGTTATTAGTGTAAATCCTAAAGATAATAAAATATTAATTACAAGTATACCTAGAGATTATTATGTTTATTTAAGTGATTTTTCTTCATATGATAAAATAACTCATACTGGAATTTATGGAATTGAGACATCTATTAAAGCAGTTGAAGATTTACTTGATATTGATATAAATTATTATATTAAAGTTAATTTTACTACTTTAATAGATATTATTGATTTACTTGGTGGTATTGAAATAGATTCTAATTATGAATTTACAAGTATAGATGGATATCATTATAGTGTAGGTAAAAATTATTTAAACGGAGAAGAGGCATTGTCTTTTGCAAGAGAAAGAAAAGCATTTAGTGATGGGGATAGAATTAGAATTAAAAATCAACAATTAGTTTTAAAAGCTATAATTAATAAATTATTAAGTAGTAAAATAATTACTAATTATAATAATTTGCTTAATTCTTTAAATAATAAGTTTTTGACTAATATGACTGATGATGAATTAACAAAATTAATTAAATGGCAAATTGATGGTATGTATAGTTGGAATATAGATAATGTATCATTAAATGGAACTGATGATTATCAGTATACTTATAGTTATCAAAAACAATTATTATATGTTATGATGCCAGATAAGGAAAGTGTAAATAATGCTAAAGAGAAAATAAATAGTATTATGTAAATAAAGTGTCAATATGACACTTTTTATTTTGTTGGAAAAATAGATGTTTTGTCGAAGTTGTTTAAAATTAAAAATAATTACTCTATATTAAATATGTAAGGAGATATTATGCTAAATATGGATTTAGAATATAATAATCAAATATTAATTGTTAATTTAAAGGGAAAATTAAATAAAAGAAATTGCTATAAAATAAATAATTATTTAAATCCTTTAATTAAAAAACATCAAATTAAAAATGTTATATTAAATTTAATTAATTTGAATTATATAGATAATTATGGTATTGATGCTATTATTAGAATAAAATATTTAATTAAAAATATAAAAGGTAATATAAAAATAAATGGATATAATGATAATATTAAAGATAAAATAAAAATAATTGGAGTAAGAATAAAAAAGGATAGTGATAATATATATGCTTGAACAAATAATTGAAGAAAATGTTGGATTAATATGGAGTATTGCTAAAAAATTTTATGGTATTCCTAAAAGTGATTTATATCAAGCAGGAGTTTTAGGTATTATTAAAGCTTATAAAAATTATCAAAGAGATGGAGATTGTAAATTTAGTAGTTATGCTTTTAAATATATTTATGGTGAAATGAATGTTGTAGCAAGTAATAGAAGTATAAAAGTAAGTAAAGATATTTTAAAATTAGTGAAAATGATAGAAAAGGGAAGAGTTATGTTAGCTCAAGAATTAATGAAAGATCCAAGTAATGAAGAGTTAGCACAATTTTTAGGAATGAGTATTAGTGATTTAACACAAGCTTTAGAATATAGTAGTAGTTTAATATCTATTGATGAAGAAAGTGATGAAAGAAGTTTACATGAAATATTGTATAAAGAAGATGATGTATCAGTTGATGATAAAATTTTATTACAAGATAGTATGAGTAATTTAGATAATTTAGAACAAGATATAATAAAAGCAAGATATTATGAAGATTTAACACAAAGTGAAACTGCTAGAAAATTAGGTATTACTCAAGTAATGGTTTCAAGATATGAAAGTAAAAGTTTAAAGAAAATGCGTGAATATATGTATATGTAAAAAAAATAGTGACACAATAATTTTAGGTGATTAGATGACTAAAGATGATTATAAAAAATTAGTTAAGAAGCATACTCCAAGAGAACCTAAACTTAGAAATATTGTTGTTGCTTTTTTTGCTGGAGGTTTTATTGGTTTTTTTGCAGAATTTTTAATTTATATGTTACAAGAATCTTTTGGTATGTCAAAAGTTATTGCTGGTTCTTGGACATGTTTAATAATTATTGCAATTTCTAGTATTCTTACGGCATTTGGTTTTTTTGATAATTGGGTTAATAAATGTAAATGTGGATTGATTATTCCTACAACTGGTTTTGCTCATAGTGTAACTGGTAGTGCTCTTGATTATAAAAAAGATGGTCTTATTACAGGACTTGGATCTAATATATTTAAACTTGCAGGTTCAGTTATTTTATATGGAGTAATATCAGCATTTATATTAGTAGTTATAAGGGTGGTTATTAATGGCTAGTAAACAATATAAGAATGTTTATTTAAATGACTATTTTACTTTAGTTGGACCTCTTGAAAAAATGAGTCATTTAAAAAAATATAATTTAGCAATGGATGATTATTACTATAAAGAAAAAACTTTTGAACAAGCTGAAGTTAAAATGCAAAATGTTGTTGTTGATAATATAATGAGTCGTAATTGTTTAAATAATAGTGATATTAATTTACTTATTGGGGGCGATTTAACTAATCAAATTGCTGTATCTAATTATAATGCTAAAAAATATAATATTCCTTTTATAGGTTTGTATTCAGCTTGTGCTACATTTACAGAAGAATTAATAATTGCTAGTAATTTTGTTGATTGTAGTGGCTATAAAAAAATACTTACAGTTGTTAGTTCTCATAATTTAACTGCCGAAAAACAATTTAGATATCCTGTAGAATATGGAGCTCCAAGGCCACATACATCTACCTTTACTACAACTGGAGCAATAGCTACATTAATTGGTAAAAAAGAAGGTAATATAAAAATTGAATCTTCAACAATTGGTAGAGTTATTGATATGGATGTGAGTGATGCTAATAATATGGGAGCTGTTATGGCTCCAGCTGCAGCAAGTACTTTAGTTGAACATCTAAATGATTTGAAAAGAGATGTTAGTTATTATGATTTAATTTTGACTGGTGATTTAGGTTGTGTTGGAGGTAAAATATTTCAAGAATTTTTAGAAAAAAATCATAATATATTTTTAAAAAAATATATGGATGCCGGTTGTGAACTGTTTTTAGATAGTCAAGAAACTTATGCTGGTGGTAGTGGCCCTGCATGTTTACCTTTGGTTTTATTTAATAAAATATTAACTACTAAAAAATATAAAAAAATTTTAATAATAGGTACAGGTGCTCTTCATTCAACAACTTTTGTTAATCAAAAAAAATCAATTCCGGCGATTGCTCATGCAGTTAGTTTGGAGGTGTGTTAATGAATTTCTTATATGCTTTTTTGTTTGCTGGAGCAGCATGTAGTATTGCTCAAATAATACTTGATAATACTAAACTTACTCCTGGACATATTACCAGTATTTATACAGTTATTGGAGCAGTTTTATCTTTTTTAGGTGTGTATGATGATATAATTGTTAAATTTGGAGGAGGAGCAACTGCTTTGATTTCTAATTTTGGTCATATGCTATATTCTTCTGCTTATCAAGGGTATATGGCTGAAGGAATTTTAGGAATATTTACTAATATGTTTACTAAGTCTTCGGCTGCTATTGCTGGAGCAATTATCTTTGCATTTTTGGTTTCACTGGTTGCCAAACCAAAAGATTAAAAAATTGAAAGTAAACTTTCTTTTTTTTGTGTTAAAAAAAGATAAATAATAATTTTTATTTAAGATATATATTGAAAGGAGATGTTTATGAACAAATGGAATAATTAAAAAACGAACAAACATTTGTAAAAGGGGTTGACAATTTTTTTTAAGTATATTAAAATTAGATTGTACGAGAGTAGATTAGGAGGAATAATGAAAACAGCAAAAGATGAAAAGAATAAAGATAAAGCATTAGAACAAGTATTAGCTGATATAGAAAAGCAATTTGGTGCTGGTGCTATTATGAAATTAGGGGATAATGAACATATTGAAGTAGATGTAGTGTCTAGTGGTTCTTTAGCAATTGATATTGCTTTAGGTGTTGGAGGATACCCAAAGGGTAGAATAATTGAAATTTATGGACCTGAGTCTAGTGGTAAGACAACTGTTGCTTTACAAGCAATAGCAGAAGTGCAAAAAGCAGGTGGAAGAGCAGCATTTATTGATGCTGAACATGCATTAGATCCTGTTTATGCTAAGAATTTAGGTGTTGATATAAATGAATTATTACTAAGCCAACCTGATACTGGTGAACAAGCATTAGAAATATGTGATGCTTTGGTTAAAAGTGAAGCCGTAAGTCTTATTGTAATTGATTCAGTTGCGGCATTGGTACCTCAAGCAGAAATTGATGGTGAAATGGGAGATTCTCATGTTGGATTACAAGCAAGACTTATGTCACAAGCTTTAAGAAAATTATCAGGAACAATGAATAAAACTAAAACAACAGCAATTTTTATTAACCAATTAAGAGAAAAAGTAGGGGTTATGTTTGGTAATCCAGAAACAACTCCGGGAGGAAGAGCATTAAAATTTTATTCTTCTATTCGTTTAGATGTTAGAAAAGGTGAACAAATAAAAATGGGAGATCAAATTATTGGTAATAAAACTAATATTAAAGTTGTTAAAAATAAAGTAGCACCACCATTTAAAAGTGCTACAGTTGATATTATGTATGGTGAAGGGGTTTCTAAAGAAGGTGAAATTATCGATATTGCTAGTGATTTAGCATTACTTGAAAAAAGTGGAGCTTGGTATTCATATAATGGAGAAAAAATTGGTCAAGGAAAAGAAAATGTAAAAATTTACTTGAAAGAAAATCCTGCTTTAAGAGATGAATTGGAACAAAAAATTAGAGAACACTACGGTTTTATAAAAAATAAAAAAGATAATAAAAAGAGCCAAGATTAACAAGGCTCTTTTTATTCAACTGATTTTAGAGAATCTATCATATTTATTTTCTTTAATATTATTGAGGTAATTGCTTGAACTAATATTGTAAAGAATACCATTATAATTACTGTAAATATATAACTTAAATAAGATATTTCTTTAATAAAGATTATTTCATCTGGTTCTGCAACAACTAATACAAAATAATCTAGACCAATACCTAATATTAAACCAATAGCAATACCTATGGTGGTTAGAATTATTGTTTCACGATATACATACATCGATATTTCTTTATTGTTAAAACCTAATACTTTTAAAGTTGCAATTTCCCTTAATCTTTCACTTATGTTAATTGATGTTAAATTATATAAAACTGTTATTGCTAAAAATGATGAAAATCCTATTATTAAATAAACGATATTTCTCATGTTATTAATTATATCATTTAGCATATCCATATTATCATCACTATATTGAATAGTTGAAAAATAGTTGCTATCCATAACTATATTCCCTTTATCAGCTATATTAGTAATTATAGAATTATAAGTTATTTTATTGTTAAATGCTAATTCATAATACTCTTTGTTCATATATATGTAGTTATTAACATAATTTTTACTTATTCCTGCTATTTTGATAACATAAATTTCATTATTTGTATCTCTTAATGTAATGGTATCTCCAACATCTACATTTAGAGTATCAGCCATTTTTTCAACTATGATAGCACCATTATCTGATAAACTAAGTTGATTGTCTTTTGTATCTGTTAAATTGAAATATTGAGTTATATCATTATCTGGAAATGCAAATAAGTAACAATCTATTTTTTTACCATCACTTTGGAATGTTAATGTTTCTGTGTGAGTATAAAGTGGGTTATCTATATTATTATTTGCAAGGAATGTATTTATTTCCTGACTTTCAGCACTTAATTCTTCATCTAATATAAGCATAGAATCATATTTTTGTATTTCTGTAAATTGTATATCAACTATTTTAGAAATACTATCTCTTATTCCAAAACCTGTAAGAAGTAGAGCGGTACAACCGGAGATACCTACAAGAGTCATAATAATTCTTTTTGTATATCTAAATAAATTTCTAAATGTTACTTTCCAAGAAAATGAAATTCTTTTCCAAATAAAATTTATTTTTTCAAGTAATACTTTACGTCCATTTTTAGGACTTTCAGGTCTTAATAAAGTTGCTGGTGCTAAGATAAATTTTTTATTTACTGAATAAATAGTTACTAAAGTCATTGTTAATATACATACTTCAATTATTGTTATACATATTGGAATATTGGCATATGTTTTTAAACTTGGAATTATAAATGCAGATGTATAAACCTTATATAAAACTCTAGGAACTACTGTATAACCTATTGTAAGACCTATTAAAATACCTAAAATAGTTGCAATAAATACATATACAACATAACTCATAGTTATTTTAAAACGACTTATTCCAAGAGATGTAAAAATACCAATTTCTGTTCGTTCTTCTTCAATCATTCTAGTCATTGTGTTAAGACACATAAGGAATGCAATAACTATAAAAAATATTGGAAATACTGCTGCAATAGAATCAACTTTTGTTGCTGAATCTAAAAATGTTGTGTATCCGGCGTTATCTTCACGATCAAATAAATACCATTTTGGTTTTTCTAATTTTGATATTTTTGCCTCAGCATCACTTATTTCTTTTAAGTTTTTATTAATTTCTTCTTGAAATAAAGCATATTTTTCATTATATTCTTCATATGCTTCATCTAATGTAGTTTGTTTATTTAAAAGATTTTCTTTGTTAGTATTTAATTCGTTTATAGTACTTTCATAGGTTTGTTCCCATGTGGTTTTTCCTTCTTCTAATTTAGTATAACCATTTTTTATTTCTTCTAAATTGCTTTTTAAAGTTGTTAATTGAGTTATAATGGTACTATATTTTATGTATTCTTCATTTGTTGGATCTAAATTTGATAATAATAAGTTAATACTATTAATTTTATTTTCTAAATCACTAATACTAGCATCAATACTTGTTGTAGTAATATTTTGACTTTGTAATGCTTTATTAATAGTGTTTAGTGATTCATTTAAAGTTGTTTCTTGTGTTAAGAATTCTTGTTCAATACTTGTTTTTTGATTTTCAATTTCTGTATAACCACTTTCTATTTGATTTAAACCATTAGTAATTTGTAGTTGAGCATAATTTAAATCAGCAAGGGTAGTTGCAAAAGTTTTTTCGTTTTTTTGACGTTCATTTTCGATTTTTTCTCGAGCATCATATATTTCTTCCATAGCTTCAGTTTTGATTTGTTCATATCTAATTGTTTCTTGAATTGGAGCTAATTCTTCCAATTCTTCTCTTAAAATTTCGATTTGTTCTTCATAGTCATCTTTATATGAAGTTTTTTCTTGACTATCTTTAGCTATAATATATATTTCAGTATAATATTCTAAATTAAAATTATCTTTATGAATGTAGATAAAATTATCGAGTTTACCATCAGATACAGTAGAAGTTCCTAAATGTTTATAAACATACATACTACTTCTAATTGTTCCAACAACTTTAAAAGTATTGGTTTTTAAATAATCTGTATAGTTTTCATCAGTTATAGTTATAGTATCTCCGATATTATATGAGCCTTCCATAACTAAGCATTCATTATTATTTTTAGGTAAATTACCACTAGTTAATATAATATTATTAATTTTATCTGTAATGCCATATATTTTAGTTGCATCACCATCAATAACTGTTTCATAAGAGTAGTTTTCTTCAACTATATAGGTGTTTTCTAATTTATTAATAGCATTTAAATCATCATTTGTAAGCCCCATTGTACTGACAATACGAAAATCCAGTAAATTTGTTTCATCGTAATATTCATCTAATGTTTTAATCATATCAGAAGATGTTTCGCGAACTCCGGCGAAAAAAGCTGAGCCTAAAGCAACAATTAATATTAATGATAAAAATCTACCTAATTGTTTTCTAATTTTTATTATTGAATTTTTTAATAATAACATTACCAATCAATCTCCTCAACAGGTTTTGGTTTTAGATTTTTCTCTATAGATTCTATTGTACCATTTTTAACCTTTATTACTTTATCAGCAATTTGAGCAATTATAGAGTTATGAGTAATAATTATTGTAGTAGTCTTTGTTTCATGACATGTATCTTGTAATAATTTAATAATCATCTTGCCAGTTTTACTATCAAGTGCTCCGGTTGGTTCATCACAAAGTAATATTTTTGGATTTTTAGCTAAAGCCCTAGCAATCGATACTCTTTGTTGTTCACCCCCAGAAAGTTGTGCTGGGAAGTGATTCATTCTTCCTTTTAAACCAACTTTTTTTAAAGTTTCTTCACTATCTTTAGGATTTTTGCATATTTGATTAGCGAGTTCAACATTTTCTAATGCTGTTAAATTACCAACTAAATTATAAAATTGAAAAACAAATCCTATATCATATCTTCGATATTTAGTAAGTTCTTTTTTATTATATTTGGATATGTCAGTATCATCAATAATTATTTCACCACTTGTTGGAGAATCCATTCCTCCGAGGATATTTAAAATAGTTGTCTTGCCAGCTCCTGATGGACCTAATATTACAACTAATTCGCCTTCATCAATTGAAAAACTAACATTTTCAATTGCTTTAATTGTAACTTCACCCATATTATAAATTTTAGTTAAATTTTTAACTTCAATAAATGCCATGTGAATCCCTCAATTCTATCTATATTATAACTTATATTTATCATAAAATAAATAATTTAAAATGAAAGTTTTATGATAAATCATTTTTAGTTATAAAAATGTTGTATAATAAAGGTATGAAAAAAATTTATGTAGAAATTACTAATAAATGTAATTTAAGTTGTGAATTTTGTATTCAAAATAAAAGAAATAGTATTTTTATGAACAAAAATAATTTTGAAATAGTTTTAGATAAACTAAAAAATACAACTAAATATTTATATTTACATGTTTTAGGTGAACCTTTATTACATCCTAAAATTAATGAATTTATAAATTTAGCAAGTAAAAATTATTTTGTAAATATTACAACTAATGGCTATTTAATAAAAAGAATTATTGATAATAAAAATATAAGACAAATAAATATATCGTTACATAGTTATAATGCAAAATATAATAAATCATTAAATAATTATTTACAAGATATATTTGATGTAACGGATATATTGAAAAAATATACTTATATTAATTATCGTATTTGGGTAAATAGTTTATATAAAGATGAAATTATTAAAGTTCTTGAACAAAAATATAATAAAAGTATAAAAGAACATACCAAATTAGAAAATAATGTTTATATTGATTTTGATTCATGTTTTATATGGCCAAATATAAATAATACTTATTATAATGAAATGGGTAATTGCTATGCTTTAAAAGATCACTTAGGAATATTAGTTGATGGAACAGTTGTACCTTGTTGTTTAGATAGTGAAGGAATAATTAATTTAGGAAATATATTTAAAGATGATATAAAAGATATAATTAAATCTGATAGATATCAAAATATGTTAAATGGATTTAAAAATAAAAAGAAAATAGAAGAACTATGTAAGCATTGTAATTTTTTAAATAGATAAATTATGTGCTATAATATTTGTGGTGATATGTGTGGATAATATGTTAAATCATAATAAATATCTTTCTAAATATGCTTGTAAAGATAGCGAAGCAATATATTTAAATGATTATAAAAAAGATTTTCGAACATCTTTTTTTCGAGACATTGATAGAATTATTTATTCTTTATCATTTGTTAGATATTCTGATAAAACCCAAGTTTTTTCTTTTAAAGAAAATGATCATTTAACAAAAAGAATGTTACATGTAATATATGTTACTAAAATAGCAAGAACTATTGGTAGAGCTTTAGGATTAAATGAAGATTTAATTGAAGCAGCAGCTTTAGGACATGATCTTGGTCATACTCCATTTGGTCATGTAGGAGAAGAAATATTAAATGAAATAAGTTTAAATAATAATGAAGGATATTTTAATCATAATATTCATAGTGTTAGACTACTGATGTATATTGAAAATTATGGTAATGGTCAAAACATTAGCCTACAAACTCTTGATGCGATTATGTGTAACAATTGTGAATTTGCTTGTCAAAAATAAAAAAAAAAAAAAAAAGATATTAAAATATTTTTAGAAGAATTTGAAAATAGTTATAAAGATAGAACAAGTATAAAAAAATTAAGACCAATGACTTTAGAAGGCGCAGTGGTTAGAATTAGTGATTTAATAGCTTATTTGGGAAGAGATATAGAAGATGCAAAGCGAATGAGCTTAATAGATTTTGTAGATATTCCAACTAGTATAAGCTCAAATTTAGGGTCTAATAATCGTGAAATAGTTAATACTATAGTAATGGATATAATAAAAACAAGTAAAGATAAAAACTATATAATGTTAAGTCAAAATATTTTTAATGCCATAGTTGATTTAAAAAAATTTAATTATGAGAATATATATTATAAAGCATATACAAAAGAAGAAAAAGATAAGTTATCTTTAATGTTAAATACTTTATTTAATAAATATTTAAGTGATTTAAAAAATCATAATAAAGATTCTAATATTATTAAAAGTTATTTAAGTAATATGAGTGATAATTATAAAAATAATAATACTAATGAAAGAATAGTTATTGATTATATTGCAGGAATGACTGATGATTATGTATTAAGAGAATATAATAATTATTTAAAAAATAAGCATAATAAAAAAGAGTAGGTGAAATAATGATTTTTAAAACTTATAAATGTAATTCATATAATGTTCATACTATTAAAACTGATAAATTTAAAACAATTCATATGGAAATTATTTTTAGAAAAGAATTAATAAAAGAAGAGTTGCCTTATTATGCTTTTTTAATTGATATGTTAATGGAATCATCTAAAAATTATCCTAAAAAGAAAAATTTAATTATTAAAATGGAAGAATTATATAAATTAATGATGTATGGTTCTACAGTTAAAACAGGAAATGTTTTAAATAGTAATATAATGATTGATTTTATAGATCCACAATATATTGATGAAAATAACTATTTAGAAAAAGTAATAGAATTTATTTTTGATGTTCTTCAAAATCCTAATGCTATAAATGAAGAATTTGATTTAAAACAATTTAATTTTATTAAAGAACGATTAAAAAAAGAAATTAAAAGTATAAATGATAATCCTTTTAAAGTAAGTGTTAAATCTGCTTTAAATGCAATGGATGAAAATAGTAAATCTGCATTTTCTTTAATGGGTACTATTGAAGAAATTGATCAAATTACTCCTGCAACATTATATAAATATTATAAAAAATTATTTAAAGAAAATATTTGTGATATTTTTATAATTGGCAATATTGATTCTGATAATATAGTTACATTGATAAAAAAATATTATAAACATCGTTATTTGAATCAAAATAAATTAACATTATTAGTTGATAATAAAGAAAAGAAAAAAATTACTACTTCTTGTGATGAGTCAAGTAATATTCAAGCTAATTTAGTTATGATTTTAAATACAAATAATTTGGATGATTTAGAAAGACATATAAAATTCCAAGTATTTAATTATATTTTTGGAAGTGGAGGTCTTACTAGTAAACTGTATAAAAAAATTAGAGAAGAAAATAGTTTATGTTATAACATAAGTAGTATGTATTTAAAATATGATCAATTATTAATAATTCATGTGTCTTTAGATAATAAAAATGTTAAAAAAGCTATTACTTTAGCTAAAAGATGCTTAAAAGAAATGGTTAATGGCGATTTTTCAGAAGAAGATTTAAAGGATGCCATTAAAAATATTAATTTAGCTTTAGATTATACTTATGATAATAATAGTTCTTTATTAAATAATTATGTATTTAATATATTTGATAGTTTACCTTTAATTGAAGATAGAAAAAAAGAATTAAATAAAATAACTAAAGAAGATGTAATTAAAGTTGCTAAAAAAATAAAATTAAATACCATATATGTACTTAATGGAAAGGATATAAAACAATGAAAGAAATAGTATTAGAAGGATTAAATGAAAAAATATTTGAATATACAACAAAAAGTGGCTTAAAAGTATATATGTGGGTTAATGAAAAAGTTACAACTACTTTAATGAATTTATCCGTTAAATATGGTTCAATTCATAATAAATTTAAAATAGGGAAAAAAATATATGAAGTTCCTAATGGTATTGCTCATTTTTTAGAACATATTAAATTTAATATGGATGCTAATACTGTTGCTCATGATGAATTTTATAAATTAGGTGCTGATTCTAATGCTTTTACAACTTTTGAATATACTAGTTATCTATTTTATGCTAATAATAATTTAAATGATTGTCTTAATTTATTATTAGATTATGTTTATAAACCATATTTTACTAAAAAAATGATAACTAAAGAAAAGGGAATTATTATTGAAGAAGCTAATATGTCTTTAGATGATCCATATAATGTTATGTTTTTTGAAAATTTGAAAGGAGTTTTACAAAAATCAAATTTTCGAAATGTTATAACTGGTGAAGCTGATGATATTAAACAAATATATTTAGATGATATTAAATTAGTTTATGATACTTTTTATCATCCTAAAAATATGTTTTTATCAATTACTGGTAATTTTAATCCCTATGAAATGGTAAAAATTGTGGAAGATAATTTTGCTAAAAAAACTTTTAAAAAGTTTGAAGAACCAATAATTATAAGTGAACAAGAACCTAAAAAAGTAAATAATAATTATACAGAACATCATATAAATATTTCTTATCCACAAGTGAAATATGCTATTAAAATTCCTTTAAATAAATTTAAAGATATTGATATTATAGATTTGAAAATGATAATAAATCTAATATTAAATATTAATTTTGGTTCAACTAGTGATTTTAAAGAAGAATTAATAGATAAAGAATTGATTACTAATTTAAGTTATTATGTGGATAAATATGATGAATATATAGTAATTACTTTAAATATATATACAAATTATCCAGATGAAATTATTAAGAGAATAAAAGATAAAATTGATAATTTAATTATAAATGAAAATGATATTATGAGAAAAAGAAATGCTGAAATAGCTACTTTAATTTTAAATTATGAAGATATTGAACAAGTTAATTTTATGATTCAAAAGGATATTGTTAATAATGGTAAAATAGTAACAGATATGAAACAAAGAATTAGTAATTTAAATAAAGAAAATTTAACTAAAGTAATGAAATATATTAATAATGATAATGTATCAATTAATGTTTTTTTACCAAATGAAAACCAAGAAGTTTAATTCTTGGCTTTTTTTATCTGTTGTAAAATTCAACGATTAATTGTTCATTTATTTCAGAATTTAATTCATTTCTTTCTGGAATACGAACATATTTACCAGCTAATTTCTTTTTGTCCATTTCTAAATATGCAGGGACACTTGTATTTTGTTCTAATGCATCAATTATTGCTGGATGATTTAGGGAATTTTCTTTTACTGAAATAATATCTCCAACTTTTGTTATGTAAGATGGAATATCAACTTTTTTACCGTTTACTAAAATATGTCCATGATTAACGATTTGTCTAGCACTTCTTCTAGTTCTAGCCATACCTAAACGATATACCATATTATCTAATCTAGATTCTAGTAATATTAATAAATTTTCCCCAGCTTTACCCTTCATTTTAGATGCTTTATCAAAAGTCTTTCTAAATTGTTTTTCATTTAATCCATAAAGAATTCTAACTTTTTGTTTTTCTTGCATTTGGATTCCATATTCACTTAATTTACGACGATGATCTTTACCATGTTGGCCAGGTGCATATGGTCTTCTTGCTAAATCTTTACCATTTTCAAGAGTTGAAAAACCAAGTCTTCTTGACTTCTTATTAGCGGGTCCAGTATATCTTGCCATAAAAATCTCCTTTCTTTATATTGCAGAGTATTTATGGATTGTACTAAAATTATAGGGAGTTTAAATTAATTTTTCTAGGGCAGTCCTAGATACTTTATTCCTTATGGTTTAAACACATTATAATTTAGTACAACACTGCCTAAATAACTTGCGAATATATTATATAATAAGTATATATTCTTGTCAAATATTTTAGTCTGAAAAAAGAACCATTAATTAGGTTCTTATTCAACTGTAACTGATTTTGCTAAATTTCTTGGTTTATCAATATCACATTTATTGTTTTTAGCAACTTTATATGCTAGTAATTGTAATGGTATTATGGTAAGTATACTTTGTAAAATAGGGTGTACTTTTTCTATTTGAATAAAATCATCATAAAATATATCTTTTGGTTTAGTATTACTTACATATATTACATAGGCATTTCTTGCTTTTATTTCTTTAATATTACTTATAGTTTTATCTATTATTAATTCATCTGTTGCTATGGCAATTACTGGAGTTTTATTTTCTATTAATGAAATTGTTCCATGTTTTAATTCTCCAGCCTGATAAGCAACACTATTTATGTAAGATATTTCTTTTAATTTTAATGCTCCTTCTAAAGAATTTGCATAATCTAAACCTCTACCGATAAAAAATATTTGTTTATTATGATATATTTTATCAGCAATGTTATAATAGGTTTGATAATTTTTTATTTCTTTTTTTATTAATTTTGGTAATAATTTAATATCTTTAATTATATTATTTATTTCTATTTTATCTAAATTATTATTGATATAGGCTAAATATAAAGTTATAAGACTAAATATTGTAAGTTGAGATACATAAGCTTTAGTTGTAGCAACTGCAATTTCTGGTCCAGCTTTTGTATAAATTACATAATCAGCTTCTCTTGCTATGCTACTATCTAAAACATTTACAATTGCCATTGTTTTAATTTTATCATTTTTGGCTTTTCTTAATGCAGCAAGAGTATCCGCAGTTTCTCCAGATTGGGATACTAATATTACTAATGTATCTTTATCATAAAAGCATTTTTTATACCGATATTCACTGGCAACTTCTGTATGAACTATTATATTAGCGTAATTTTCTATTAAACTTTTAGCAATTACTCCGGTATGATAAGCAGATCCACAAGCTACAATATCAAATTTTTTATATTTTTTTAAGAAACCAAAATTTTCATTTAATGATTTTAAAGTACCATCAAAATAAGAATTAATTGTTTCTTTAAAAACTTTATCTTCTTCATTTATTTCTTTTAACATAAAATGTTCATAGCCATTTTTTTGAACACTTGTTTTTTCCCCATTAAATATGTGATATTTTATCTTTTTTTCTTTTAAATCTTTATTATAAATTGTTATTTTATCCTCATTTAATTTAGCTATTTCTAAATCATCTAATAATATATACTTATTTGTATAATTTATTATTGCAGGTATATCTGATGCTAGAAAGTTACCATTTGTAAAACTTGCTAAAATTAATGGAGAAGAATATCTAAGAGCATAAATATTTTTAATATCATCACTACAAAGTATTCCTAAAGCAAATGAGCCTACTAATTCGTTTTTGGTTTTATTAATAGATTTTAATATATCTTTTTCTAATTTGTAATTATAATCTAGTAGGGCACTAATTACTTCTGTATCAGTTTCTGATTTAAATTGATAACCTTTTTTTAGAAGTTTATTTTTTAAATCAATATAGTTTTCAATAATACCATTGTGAACAACTGTAAACTTACCAACTTGATGGGGATGAGCATTTGTTTTATTAGCATTACCATGGGTTGCCCATCTTGTATGACCTATAGCAATTTTACTAGAAATATTAAAATCTAGTTTATCTTTTAAATTTATTAGTTTGCCTTTTTCTTTTATTATATTTATTTTATTATTATAAATATAAGCTATTCCTGCTGAATCGTAGCCACGATATTCTAAAGTTTCAAGGCCGTTATAAACAATTGGCAAACAATTTGTTTTGCCTACAAATCCAACTATTCCACACATAAAAATCCTTTCAAAAAGTGATATATCTTTTGTTACAATTTTGATTTTGCTTTTTTTAATATATCTAACGATTTTTTAAACCGTAACTACACCCGCCGAATATTTCGATAGTAGTTATCCTCGTCACCCTAAGGCCTGTCGCTTTGAAATATATATTACTTTCATTTAT
>CALVIZ010000026.1 GCA_944331865.1 uncultured Bacilli bacterium
CAAACCTTTCTATAATATAAATTATAGTCTTATAGTTCCTACAATATTAAAGTATTAAGTTTTCTTTTAAATATAAATAATTAAATACTGCTGTTAGTGTCTCCATCCTCCAAGATAGAATATCTTCTATCTTTTTTTGTTTATCTTGATAATGTTTATATTTTTTGATATTATTATATTGATGATTGGAGTATATTATGGATTATAGTAAAACAAGTATATTTGATGTTAGAGAGTTACGACAAGAATTAATCTTGATGATGCTTAATGAAGTAATTGAAGCGTTGGAATTTAAAGGATATAATGCCACAAATCAATTGGTTGGCTATTTAACAAGTGGTGATTTAAAATATATTACAACTTTTAACAACTCACGTAAAAAAATGGCTGAATATGATCGAAGTGAAATTCTTATGGCTTTGATTAATGGATATTTAGGTAAATAATGCGTTATTTAGGCCTTGATTTAGGAACAACATCTTTAGGTGTTGCGATAAGTGATAAAACAAATATGATAGCTAGTCCTTTAAAATTAATTAAATTTAATAGTGAAGATTACAATACTGCAATCAATGAATTAATGAAGATAATTAAAGAAGAGAATATAACTAGTGTAGTTTTAGGATTACCTAAAAATATGGATAATTCTTTAGGCTTTGCTAGTCAAAGAAGTTTAGAATTTAAAAAAATGTTAGAAGCAAATAATATAAATGTAATTTTAGAAGATGAAAGATTAACTACGGTAGAAGCAATAAATATATTAAAAAATAATGGGATAAATAAAATAAATAAAAGTAATAAAACTGATGTCTTATCGGCAGTTTTAATACTAGAAAGTTTTTTGAGGAAGTTATGAAAAATAATAAATTAGTGATTGAAAATGGTGATAAAGTAGAAAAATATGATATATTATTGAATGTTGAATTAAATAAAAATAATTATATAATATATACTAAAAGAGAAGAAAATGAATATGGGGAAACTATTGCCTACGCAGGAAATTATGAATTTATTGATGGGGTACAATCAATAAAACCAGTGGAAGATGATGAAGTTTTAGAGTTCTTAGATGCAATATTATTAAATATTCAAAGCAAGATGAATAGTGGTGAAATAAGTGAATAAAAAAGGAAAAATATTATTAATTATTGGGGGCGTAATTATTTTAATAATTGCATTTTTAATTGGCCTTTATTTTTATCTGTTAACTCCGGTTTCAAAAAGTAGTGAATTGGTTTATTTTACAGTTAATCAAGGTGATAGTAAAATGCAAATAGTAGATAATTTAAAAAATGCCAATTTGATAAAAAACAAGTATGTAGCTTTAATATATATTTTTTTAAGTGGCAATACCAATATTCAAGCTGGAAATTATGAACTTAATAGAATGCAGGCAACTGATAATATAATTAAAGACTTAGCTAATGGTAATATTATTGATATAGAAAGAGAATATGTAAGTATTACATTTAAAGAAGGGGTTACATTAAAAGAATATTTAGAATTATTAAGTGAAAATACAAACTTAGATTATGATGAAATGTTAAATGAGATAAATGATTCTGATTTTTTAAAAAGTTTAATTAATGATTATTGGTTTTTAAGTGATGATATCTTAAATACAGATATTTATTATGCTTTAGAAGGCTATTTATATCCTAATACTTATCAAATTTATACTGAAACTAATATTGATGAAGTAATTAGAAAAATGTTAAATGAAACAAGTAAAAAATTAAATACAGTAAAAGATGAATTAGATGCAAGTGATTATTCTATTCATGAAATACTTACAATGGCTAGTATAGTAGAAAAAGAAGCAATAAATTATAATGATCGAGAAAAAGTAGCTCAAGTAATATATAAAAGACTTAATATCAATATGAATTTAGGTATGGATGTTACAACTTATTATGGCGTTGGTAAAAGCATGAAGGAAGAATTAACAAATCTTGACTTAAATGATGAAAACCCTTATAATACTCGTATTACATCTTTTATAGGTTTACCTGTTGGCCCAATATGTAATCCTTCAATAAGTAGTATTGAAGCAGTACTTAATCCAGCAGAAACTGATTATACATATTTTTATGCAGATGTATTAACTGGTAATGTTTATTTTACCGATGATTATAATGAATTTTTAGAATTTAAAAAGATTTATGGATAAGGAGAATTCATGAAAGAATTAAAAGAAAATATATTGGCGATGGAAGCCTATGCAATGGAAAATAATGTTCCAATAATAGAAAAAAAATCGATTGTTTTTATTATGAAATATATTAAAGAACATAATGTTGAAACAATATTAGAAATAGGTAGTGCAATTGGTTATTCTGCAATACTTATGGCATCAAGTAGTAAAGATGTACAAGTTACTACAATTGAACGTGATGAAACAAGATATATGGAATGTTTAAAAAATGTAAAAAAATGTGGTATGGAAAAAAGAATTAATGTAGTATACCAAGATGCATTAGAATTAAATTTAAGTGAAGAATTAAAATATGATTTGATTTTTATTGATGCTGCTAAAGGGCAATATATTAAATTTTTTGAAAAATATAAAAACTTTTTAAAACCTGGGGGAGTAATAATTACTGATAATTTAAAATTTCATGGTTATGTTGGTGAATCTAGTAAACTTGATAAAGGAAATTTAAAAAGTTTAGTTGAAAAAATTGAAGGATATGTTGAATTTTTACAAAATAATAAAGAATTTGATACAGTATTTAAAGATATTGGTGATGGTTTATCGATAAGTAGGTGGAAAGAATAATGAAATTAGTTACGGTAAGTAGTAAAACTATAATTGATAGATTTAAAAATAATGAGGATATATTGCTTGTATATCCTCTTAATTCATATACTGTTGGTTTTACTTTGACTTTTGATATAAATGAAATCGACGGTTTTGTTTTAATAAATCGAATATTAGATGATTTTGATTTAGATAAATTAGATAAAATATTACATCAAAATAGCAATATAAAAGGTATAATATTTGATGATTTAGGAATATTAGAGTTAGTAAAGGATTTAAGTATTATAAAAATACTTTCTATAAATCATTATGGTGTTAATACTAGATCAATAAATTATTATTTAGAATATGTAGATAGTGTTATAGTATCTAATGATATAACTAAAGATGAAATATTAAATATAGTAGAAAATGCTAATAAAAAGTTAGTTTTAAATGTTTTTGGTTTAAAAGATTTAATGTATTCAAGAAGAAGATTATTAACTAATTATGCAACCTATTATAAAATTGATAATATTAATCCATTAGATGTATATATAGATGAATCAAGTTTTAAAATTGTTGAAAATGAATATGGAACAGTTTTTTATGCTAAAAAGTATTATAATGCTTTAGAATTACTAAATACTAAAAATGTTTTATATTATTGGTATAATCCAATATTTTTGCCAGATGAATTAGTTGTACAAATAGTAGAAAATAATGATACAACGAATATAGATTGTGATAGTTTGTTTTTAGATAAACCAACATCATATAGGATAGGTGATTAGTATGTATGAATTATTAGCTCCAGCTGGAGATTTTGAAAGGCTTTATTTTGCTTATCTTTATGGTGCTGATGCCGTTTATTTTGGTGGCCAAAATTTTGGTTTAAGAGCCAATGCTAAGAATTTTAATTTAGAAGAAATTAAAAAGGCTACTGAATATGCCCATAAATTAGGTAAAAAAGTATATGTTACGGTAAATATAGTTTTTCATGATAAAGATTTTGAAGGATTAGATGAATATTTAAAATATTTAGATGAAATAAAAGTAGATAGTATTATAGTTAGTGATATATCAGTAATAAAAAGAGTAAAAGAACTTAATTTAAACTTAGCAATGTGTTTGTCAACGCAAGCAAGCACTTTAAATTCACGTGCTGTTAATTTTTGGCGTAAACTTGGAGTAACAAGAGTAGTACTAGCTAGAGAAGCAAGTAAAGAAGCAATTAAAAGAGTTAAAGATACTGGTATAGAAGTAGAGGCATTTATTCATGGTGCAATGTGTACTTCTTTTAGTGGTAAGTGTATTTTATCAAATTATATGACTTTAAGGGATGCTAATCGTGGGGGATGTGCTCAAATATGTCGCTGGAATTTTAAAAATGCTAATGAAATAGATTTAACAATAACTCCGAAAGATTTGAATATGGTAGAATTTTTAGAAGAAGAAATTAATATGGGTATAGATTCTTTTAAAATTGAAGGTAGAATGCGTTCTATATACTATGTTGCAACAGTTATTTGGTGTTATCGTAAAATGATTGATAAGATTTTGTCTAAAACTTTAACTGAAGAAGAAAAAAGATATTATTTAGCAATATTAAATCGTTGTGCCAATAGAGAATCAGCACCACAATTTTTTGATAAATTGCCGGGGGTAGAAGAACAATATTTTAATACTCGTGAAGAAGTTTCTAATCAAGATTTCTTAGGTTTAGTAGTTGAATATGATAAAGAAAATAAAATTGCAACTATTGATACAAGAAATTATTTTGAAAAAGGTATGGAAATAGAATTTTTTGGTCCTAATACGGAAACTTTTAGTATGAAACTTAATAAAATATATAATGAATCTATGGAGTTAATTGAAGCATCAAGGCATCCAAAAACATTGGTAAAAATACCAGTTTTGAATGATGTTGAAAAAAATGATATGATGCGTTTAAAAGTGATTGACAAAAGAGATTTTTTATAGTATCATTATGAACTGTAATATGAAGTAAAAAGGAGAAAATGTAATGAAAGATAAAATTATTATGACTGCTGAAGGTTTCCTTCAAGCAGAAGAAGAATTAAATGAATTAAAAACTATTAGAAGACCTGAAGTAATTAAGGCCTTAAAAGAAGCAAGAGCTCAAGGAGATTTATCAGAAAATGCAGATTATGATGCTGCTAGAAATGAACAAGCTCAAATTGAAGCTAGGATTCAAGAATTAGAATATAAAATTGAACATGCTGAAATTATTGATAATAAAAATAAAGATATTGTCAATTTAGGTTCTGTTGTAACTATTAGTTATGATGATGGTGAAATTGAAGAATATAAATTAGTAGGTTCAATGGAAGCAGATCCATTTGAAAATAAGATATCTAATGAATCCCCTTTAGGAGTTGCTTTATTATCACACAAAATTGGTGATATTGTTGAAGTTGCTAGCCCTAATGGGGGATATAATATAAAAATTGAAAAAATAGCATAAACTAACTTTTTATTGAGTTAGTTTTTTTGTTATAATGGTATATGGAATTGCTAAAAAAATAAAAAGTAATTTGTAAAAATATTTGCTAAACTAGAATAATTATAATATAATAGTACTTGTTAAGGAGAAATAGATATGAAAAAAAATGTACATGAAATTGAAATTAAATTAGAAAAAGAATGGGTAAGTGCATTAGATGCAACATTTAAAAAGAAAAACAAAGAAACTAAGATTGATGGTTTTAGAAAAGGTAGTGCTCCAAAAGATGTTTATTTAAAACATTTTGGAATAGAATCTTTATATCCTGATGCAATTGATGTATCAATCAATGTTGCTTATAAAAGAGCATTAGATGAAAAAAAATTAGAACCTGTAGTAGAACCAAAAGTTGATGTTATAGGAATTAGTGATACTAATGTAATATTTAAATTTACAATAATTACTAAGCCAGAAGTTACTTTAGGAGAATATAAAAATTTAAAAGTAAAAAAAGAAAAAGTAGAAGTAACTGATGAAGAAATTGATCATGAAATTGAACATTTAAGAGAACACATGGCTGATGTAGTTGAAAAAGAAAATGGCCAAGTTGTTGAAGGCGATACAGCTGTAATTGATTTTATAGGTTATGTTGATGGTGAAGAACTTGAAGGTGGTAAAGGAGAAAACTTCCCACTTGAAATTGGTAGTCATTCATTTATACCAGGATTTGAAGAAGGTTTAATTGGTTTAAAGGCTGGAGATGAAAAAGAATTAAATTTAAAATTCCCAGATAATTATATTGAAAATTTAAAAAATAAAGAAGTTACATTTAAAGTTAAAGTAAATGAAGTAAAGACTAGAGTTTTACCAGAAGTTAATGAAGAATTCTTTAAAGATTTAGGTTATGATGATATTAAATCTGAAAAAGAATTAAGAGAAAAAATTAAAGGTGATATTCATCATCAAAAAGAACATATGGCTGAAGATACATTTATTGATAAATGTTTGGAAAAAGCAGCTGAAAATATGAAAATAGATATTAATGAAGAAATAGTTGAAGAAGAAACTAATCGAATGTTAGAAGAATATAAAAGACAATTGCAAATGCAAGGCATGAATATCGATGATTATTATAAGATGACTGGTTCAAGTGAAGCTGATTTAAGAAAATTAATGGAACCAGAAGCTACAAAAAGAGTAAAATATCGCTATTTAATCGAAGGTATAGCTGATGCTGAAAAATTAACATTTACAAAAGAAGAAATAGATGCTAGAGCAGAAGAACTTGCTAAACAATTTGGTATTACAACAGATGAATTAATCAAAGCCTATGGTTCAATTGATATAATTGAATATGATTTAAGGATGCATAAAGCATTAGAAATATTAAAAGAAAATAATTAAGAGTAACATTTAATTGTTACTTTTTTAATAGTGTAAAGAAGTTAGTATTGATAAGGAGAAGTATTTATGGAAAACAAGTATAATTTATCAAGAGAACAAAATATATTTATTGCTAAAAGAAATATAGTAGATTATATATGGAAAAGCGCAAATTTAGAGGGAATAAATGTTACATATTTGGAAACTCAGGTTATTTATGATGGCGGGGTTGTTAATGGGTTAACTGTAGATAATATTATAGCAATAAATAATTTAAAATATGCTTGGCAATTTATATTAGAGAGTGAAAATTTAAGTTGCGATTTTAAATTGTTAACTTATTTACATAAGCTGACTTGTGATAAATTGGTTTTAAATCAAGATTTAGGAAAATTAAGAACTACACCAGTAAATATTGGGGGAACAAATTGGAAACCACAATTCCCTATTGAAAGTCAAATAATTGAAGAATTAGAGATGTTGCTTAAACAAAATCAAAAAACTAAAACAGAAATAGCAATAGAAGTCATGTTATGGATTATGAGAAGACAAGTGTTTATTGATGGTAATAAACGAGTTGGCATGTTATTTGCTAATAAAATTATGATTGATAATGGTTGTGGAATAATAACTATTTCTCAAAAAGATCAACCTACTTTTTTTGAAAAACTAATTAGATATTATGAAACAGGAGATAATACTGATTTAAAAGAGTGGATTTATGATACAAGCATTGATGGAATAAAGTTAAATACTAATAATTAGTAATTAAAAAATTATATTATATTTTTAATAGCTTTAAAATTTAATAAAACTACAAATAAGATATTTATTATTTCAGCAATTACTAAACTATATATACCTATATGGCACAAAGATAATATTGATAAAATGATTAATTTAATAAATACTCCATAAAGTGTTATTTTCATAGTTACTTTAGCATAACCAGTAGCTTGAAGGCTAGAAGTTAATACTCCTTCTAAATAGAATAATACGAAAAATGGAGCAAGAATTTTTATATATTTGCTACCAATTGTAGTTTTATATAAATAAAATAACAATGTATTTCGAAAGGCAAAAATTAGTGTTGAAAAAAACAAACCTATTAAAAAGGCAAATAAAAGTCCTTGTTTGATTCTTTTTTTAACCATTATTTTATTGTTATTAGCATGAAATTTACTTATTTCTGGTAATAATGAGCTGGATATTGCAGCAATAAAAAAAGATGGCATAGTAAGCAAGGAAATACTGTAGGCATTATAAGCTCCATATTCAGCTAAAACATAAGTACTTGAATAACCACTAATTATTAATAAATTTGTAAGAATGATAGGCTCAAAAAAATAACCAATATTACCAATAATTCTACTAGAAACTGATGGTAGTGATATATCTAAAATATCTTTAGTAATAGTATATGTTGGTTTTAAATTTGTTCTTAAATTAATTTTTTTAGGAATAAAAAATAAGAAAACAATAATTGATGATATTTCAGATACTATTGTTAGTAGGACTAAACCAATTACAGCAATCATTACACTTTTTTCCATTAAAATAGGTAAAACTGTAGCAATAATTATTAATCTAATTATTTGTTCTATAACATTACTAGTAGCATGTGGTATCATATTTTGCTTGCCGGCGAAATATCCTTTTAAAACGCTCGATATTGATACAAATGGTAAAGTTAAAGCCATTGCAACAAGTATTGGACCGGCTTTTGGTTCTTTTAATAAATTTATAGCTATAAAATCATGCGTTAGTAAAATTAGTAAAATTAGTAAAAAATTAATAATTAATATTAAAGCAGCAGCACTAGTTAATATTCTAATACTACGTCCTTTGTTTTCGGCGACTAATTTAGAGATGGAAATAGGTATAGCTAATGTAGATATAGTCAAAAGCAAAGAATAAGTTGGGGTTGCTATAGTATATAGACTAATACCATAAGGACCAATAATTCTTGTAAAAACAATTCTTATAATAAAACCTAATATTTTAGTTAGAAAACCACTTATAATAAGTATTAACGTTGATTTTACAAATAAATTGTTTTTCATCTAATCTCCTTTAATTATTAATTATTTTGTTATATAATAAGTATATGAGTTTATTTATAATTACTTTAAATAAAATTTATAAGAGGTGAATACATTGGAAAAAACTGTAACATTTGATCAACTTGAAAGTAGATTAAAAAAAAGAGAGAAATATGATGAAATAAAAAGAGCATATGAATATGCTTTAAAAGAACATAGTGGGATGAAAAGACTTACCGGAGATGATTTTATTACTCATCCTTTAGAAGTAACTAAAATACTTTTAGATTTAAATGTTGATGATACAACTATTATTGCTTCATTATTACATGAAGTAATTAATAATGGAAATAAAACATATGAAGATTTAAAAGAAGATTTTGGAGAAGAAGTAGCAATGATAGTTAATTCTGTATCTAAAATTAATAAATTAGAACTACCTGATAATAATGAATCTTCAGTTATATATCTTCGTAAAATTTTAGTAGGACTTGCTGAAGATGTTCGTGTTTTATATATTAAACTTGCAGATAGATTGCATAATATGCGCACTAATTGGGCAATAAATCCATTGAAACAAAAACAAAAAGCTAATGAAACAATGAATGTTTTAGTGCCAATTGCTCATCGCCTTGGTATTAATTCAATAAAAAGTGAATTAGAAAATCTATCACTTTATTATTTAAAACCAGAAGTATATAATGATATATTAGAAAAATTAAATAATACAGTATCAGAATTAAATGATTACTTAGAAGAAATGAAAGAAAGTATTATTGAAATGCTTACTGATGCTGGTTTAAAGTTTGAAATAAAGGGTCGTGTTAAAAGCGTATATAGTATATATAATAAATTGCAAAATGGAAAAAAATGGGATAACATCTATGATATTTTAGCTTTAAGGGTATTTGTAAATACTGAAGCTGAATGTTATCAAGTTATTGGTTTAATTCATTCACGTTTTAGACCTATGCCTAAGAGATTTAAAGATTATATTGCTAGTCCTAAAGAAAATATGTATCAATCTTTGCATACTACTGTTTTTGGTGTAGAAGGTCAAGTTTTTGAAATTCAAGTTAGAACTTATGAAATGGATGAAATTGCTGAAAAAGGTTTGGCAAGTCATTGGTCATATAAAGAAAAAGGAACTAAAAAAATTCAAAATATTATGGAACAAAAACTAGAAATGTTTCGTAATATTATTGAATCTAGTCAAGAAGAATCTGATGTTGATTTTGAACAATCAATAAATACAGATTTATTTACAGATTTAATTTATACTTATACTCCGAAGGGTGATGTAGTAGAACTTCCTATGGGGTCAACTCCAATTGATTTTGCTTATCGAATTCATTCTCAAGTTGGAGATACTACAGTTGGAGCAATAGTTAACGATCAAATAGTTCCCCTTTCATATACTTTGCAAAATGAAGATGTTGTAAGTATAAAAACTAATCCTAATGCAACTCCAAATAAAGATTGGTTAAATATTGTAAAGACTAATCAAGCTAAAAATAAAATAAAAGCTTATTTTAGTAAACAAGATAAAGAATTATATGTAAATAAAGGAAAAGAAATATTAGAAAAAGAATTAAGAAAAAGAAAACTGGCATTTGGTGATGTTTTAAATAATGAAAATATAGATAAAATATTAAAAGAATTAAAATTAAAAGATTTAGAAGAATTATATTTAGGAGTAGGATCACTTAGATATACTGCTGGGTATATTATTAATCTATGTATTGATGATGTAAAACAAGTAGATGATATATTAATTGAAAAGAAAAGAGTTTTACCTAAAATTAATTATAAAGGGGATATTCTAGTTGAAGGTATAGGAAATATAATGGTTAATATTGCCAAATGTTGTATGCCTGTTAAAGGTGATGAAATAATTGGTTTTATTACTAAAGGACAAGGTATAAGTGTTCATAAAAAAGATTGTCCAAATGTTGCTAATAATTCTAATAGATTAATTAATGTATCTTGGAATATGGATAGTGTAAATTATTATTATACAAATATTTATGTATCTATAAAAGATACGAAAGATATTTTAGCAGAAGTAATAACTGAAATAGGTAAAAAGGATTCTTTAGTAAGGTCATGTAAGACATTAGATAAAGATGATAAATTAATTTATGAATTAAATATTAGAATAAAAGATACAAATGAATTAGAAAAAATAAAAAATGCTATATTGAAACTTAATGGTGTAGTAGATGTAAGTAATGTTTTACATTAAGGAGTATTTATGAAAAAAACAGTAATGGTAGATATGGATGAAGTAATTACTGAAGGAGGATTTCTTCATCTAATAAATGAATTTGCAGGAACAAATTATACAAAAGATGATGTTAAAGGATACTATATGCAGGATTTAATTTCTGATAAAGATGCTTTTTTTAAGTATTATATAACAAAAAATCAATATGATTATGGTATATTAATACCTGATGTAGTAGAAGTATTAAATATTTTAAAAGATTATTATGATATATACATTTGTTCATCTTATATTATTAAAGAAATTCCTAAAGAATGTGGTATTCTTTTGTTATACAAACATAATTATTTATGTGAAAAATTACCATTTATTCCAGTAAATAATTATGCATTTGTAAATAATAAATCTATAATAAATTGTGATATTAAAATTGATGATAAAATTGATAATTTAGTAAATGCTGATATCAAAATATTATTTACATCATATCATAATAAAGACTTAGATGATGAATTTTTAAAAGAAAATGGGATTATTAGGGCTAATAATTGGTTAGAAGTAAAAAATATTTTATTAAAGGAATTAGATAATGAAAGTAATAGTACAAAGAAGTAAAGAAAGTAGTGTTTCAGTAAATAATAAACTTATAAATAAAATCGATAGTGGTTTAGTTTTATTAGTGGGATTTACTGAAGGTGATGGTGAAAGTAAATTAGTAACTATGGCTAAAAAAATAGTCAATCTCCGAATTTTTGATGATGAAAATGGAGTAATGAATAAATCCATTTTAGATGTTGGTGGAGAGATTTTATCCATATCACAATTTACTTTATATGCAGATACTAAAAAAGGCAATAGACCTTCTTATATAAATGCTTTAAATGGTGATAAAGCAATAATTTTATATGATAAATTTAATGAAGAGTTAAATAAATATATAAATACATATCCTGGGATTTTTGGTGCTGATATGCAAGTAAATATTACTAATTCAGGTCCTGTTACAATAATTCTTGAATTATAGTTGACATAAGATATTTTTTGTTTTAAAATAACTTTTTATTAAAAGGAGTTGTTTTATATGGAAAAAAGTTCTTTTGAAAAGTTCAAAGATATTATAAGAAGACGGATAAGTATTGAAGAAGAATTCTTAAATGAATTATTAATAAAAAGACAAGATATTTATCAAAAAATTACAAAATCTGTTGAAAATGAGCCATACGTAATAGGGGTAAAATTAAATGGTGATAGTCTTGAAATTATTATTCATGGAAAAAGAAAAAAAATAGAGCAAAAAGTATTGAAGGCATGTGATAAATTGCTTAGTGAATATGATTGTATAATGGAAAATGTTGAAAAAACTAAATTTATACTTTATAGACTTAAGTGTTTAGTTAGTTCTTTTGATAACGAAAAAGCCATTAATGTAAATGACAAATTGTATGATATTTTAAATGCTTTGTTTGCTTTTTATAGTACAAATTTATTAACTTTAGAAGATTTTAATATTGTTTTAGGTTCATCTATTCATTTAGCAAGTAAAAAGAGAAATGAAAACCCTGCTGCTTTAGAAGAAGCAGCTGTAAGATTAGCTAAATTTTATAATATTAAAGGTGAATTCCTTTTTGGGGCTGATGATAGTTATTTAGATGCTTTTAATAATTTATTTAGAGCTATGTTTGAAAATACTGCTTTTGTAATAAATTTAGAACATTTTGAAAAAGTTTTAGAAGCTTCACAAAAATTAGATAATTTGTATCAAGAATATTGTGCTAACTATATTGCTAAACCAATAGAGAGTATAAAAGACATTCCAATAAATGAAAGTTTTTTATCAGGTACAGAAGAAACAACTGAAATTGATAATAAAACTATAAAAGAAGTGATTGAAAGATTTGATTTAGAACTATGGCAAAAAGCTAATTTAAAAGTTCAAGAATTAAGACATTATGATACGATTAGAATGCAACTATTAGAAATTTTAAAAGAAATAAAATCAATTAAAACATTATATTTAGAAACAAATGATAATGAAGATAAATTATATTTGCGAGAAGAATTAGCAACTTTATTTGATAAATTAGCAGAATTATTAGAAGAAAAAGAAGAAAAAATTAATGATAATAATTTAGTCTTTTTAACTGATAAAAATGGTGTTTGTTATTTTTCTGAAGATGTAATGTCATTGGATAAAGGTATTAGAAAAAGGTCATATAATTTATTAAATAGAATAAAAGTTGAAAATGCAAAAACATTTAATAAAATACCTATAGATAATTATAATGTATTTCAAGTATTTAATAAAGAAGTTCAAGTATTATTTTTAGAACTATATCCTGGTATATATTTGGTAATTGGAGTATGTACTATGGGAAGAAAAAATATAGATATATTAAATAGAATAAGTAATCCAAATAATAAAAAATATATTGATAATCTTATATTAATGATTAAAGATGAAGAATATAGAATGAAATTATTACATGATCATGCAACATTTGTTTTACCTGGTGCTTTAAATAGAACAAGAGAAAATATTGACAATAATTAAAAACTATTATATATTTATATTGTAAATTATTTGTTTATCCTAGTATTTAGTTAAATAATTTATAGAGAACAAGTGGCTGGTGAAAACTTGTAATTATGGCTATTGAAGATAAATAAACATATAAATAATTCGCTATATAGCGTTATCATTTAAAAGAGCATAGGTTCTATGAATTAAGGTGGCACCGCGGATTAATCCGTCCTTAAATTAATAGAACTTTTTTGTTTTTTGAAAGGAATGGGATTTTTAATGAAGTTTAATACGGAGTATAATATTAATGATGTAGGTGAAAAAGTAGTATTAAATGGCTGGGTTGCAAAAACAAGGAATTTAGGGGGAGTATTATTTATTGATTTAAGAGATAGATCCGGTATAATTCAACTTGTTGTGAAGCCCGATAATGCTTTTTATGGTTTAGCAAGTACACTTCATAATGAATATGTAATTAAAGTAATAGGAATAATTGTTAAAAGAGAAAGTATAAATAAAAATTTAGAAACTGGAGAAATTGAAGTAGAAGTACAAAATTTAGAGATATTAAATAAATCTTTAGATGTACCATTTTCTTTAACTGATGATACTACAGCTTTAGAAGATACTAGATTAAAATATAGATATTTAGATTTAAGAAGAAATGCTTTAAATAAAAATTTAATTTTAAGGCATAAAATAATGATGGCTACTAGAAATTATTTTGATTCTTTGGGTTTTATTGAAGTTGAAACGCCAATGCTTTGTAAAAGCACTCCAGAAGGAGCAAGAGATTATTTAGTTCCATCTAGAGTAAATAAAGGTAAATTTTATGCTCTTCCTCAATCACCACAATTATTTAAACAATTATTAATGGTCGGGGGAATTGAAAAATATTTTCAAATAACAAAGTGTTTTCGTGATGAAGATTTAAGAGCTGATCGCCAGCCAGAATTTACTCAAATTGATATGGAAATGAGTTTTGCTGATGAATTTGAGATAATGGATATTACAGAAAAATTAATTGCTAAAATTTTTAAAGATGTAAAAGGTATTGATGTAAAATTACCTTTATTAAAAATGAAATGGGATGATGCCATGGATAAATATGGCTCAGATAAACCGGATTTAAGATTTGATTTGCCAATTATAGATATAACTAATATTTTTAGTAATACTAATATTGAATTTTTACAAAATGTTTTAATAAATACAATTATTGTAAAAAATAAAGCTAGTCAGTTTTCAAGAAAAGATATTGATAATCTAACAGATTATGTAAAAACTTATAAAGCAAGTGGTCTAGCATATTTAAAAATGGAAGATGTTTTAAATGGCTCAATTGCTAAGTTATTGAGTGATGAAGAAAAAAATAATTTAATTAAAGAATTAAATCTTGAAAATAATGATATATTATTTATTGTAAGTGGCAAGAAAAATATTGTTAAAACTTCACTTGGAGCCCTTCGTTTAAAATTAGGTCATGACCTTAATTTAATTAATCAAAATGATTATAAATTATTATGGGTTACTGATTTTCCATCATTTGAATGGAGTGAAGAAGAAAATAGATTTATGGCAATGCATCATCCATTTACAGCCCCAAAAGATGAAGATATAGATAAATTATTAAATGATAAAGAACATTGCTATTCTAAAGCATATGATATAGTTATTAATGGTTATGAAGTTGGTGGAGGTTCAATACGTATTCACCAAGAAGATATACAAGAAAAAATGTTTGAAGCTTTAGAACTTACAAAAGAAGATATAAATGAAAAATTTGGTTTCTTTGTTAATGCTTTAAAATATGGAACTCCACCACATGGTGGCTTAGCTTTAGGTCTAGATAGACTTACAATGATTTTAGCAGGAACCGATAATATAAGAGATGTTATTGCTTTTCCAAAAACCGCTAATGCTAATGATTTAATGAGTGAATGCCCAAGCGAAGTTAGTGATAAGCAATTAAAAGAATTAGGTATAAAAAAAGTATCAGAATAAAGATACTTTTTTTATATTTCTTTAATTAATTTAACAATGTCTTCATCACTAATTTCAAGTATTTTAATGATTAATTTTAATGTTTTTAAACTAGGTCTACTTTGACCATTTTCTATTCTTTGTACTTGTCTAGGTGTAATATTTAATAATTCAGCAAGTTCTTCTTGTGTAATATTTCTCATTATTCTATATTCTCTAATCATATATATCACCTTAAGTTATAATTTCATAGAAAATACATCTTTTCCACGACATTAAATGTCTTTTTATAGACATCCTGTGTCGTGGTTATTTCTTTTTAATATAGTTAAAATTGTTATAGTAGGTGTAATTATGAAAAATAAAAAAAGAAATTTAATAATATTTAGTACATTATTGGTAATTATAGTAGGAGTATATTTATTAATACCAAAAACAAAAGAAGAAGAAAGTAATAAAACAAAACCAAATGTAAATACAAATGGATTTTTAACTTTAATGTTAGAACAAGATGATGGAACTTATAAAAAATCTTCTGCTAGTACATGGCCGGGGGATGGTTATGCTTTTAATAATGAACTATCCGGTTGTGAAAGAGGTGGAGAATTAGTATATGATAGAG
>CALVIZ010000027.1 GCA_944331865.1 uncultured Bacilli bacterium
GGAAAAAGTTGATCAACAAAAGAAACTAAACGAACTTTTAATTTAGTACGATATTTAAGAACATCATCTCTATGTCTACATAAACTTCTAAGTTCTAAAATTTTAATATCTTTAGCAACAAAAGGAGTATAATGCTTTAGCATAAGAGATTGAATAATTAAATAAGTATCAATTTTATCAGTTTTTGTTTTTCTAATGTTGCTATTTCTTAAAGCATCAGTTTGAATGGGATTAATAATACCAATGTTAAAACCTTTATTATGAAGAAAGTGTATTAAGCTTTCTCCATAATGACCAGTAGATTCCATTCCAACTAAGCAATCATCAATATTAATATTATGCTCTTCTAACTTATTCATAATATAGTTAAAACCATTAATGGAATTTTTAACTAAAAATGCTTCTTGAATTACTTCCCCGTTTGAATCAGCAAAAGATGCATAATGATTTTCTTTAGCAATATCGATTCCGATATAGACCATAAAATCAACTCCAATCTAAAAAAATTTTTTGACACGTGTGTTCCACATAGTTTCATTTCTTGTAACCTTGCTGGAGATCAAAAGTCAAAGCCTTATCCAACTTATAACCAATTAAAAATGAAACTGTGGCTTTAGTCTCGAAAAAATAGTCAAAGCTATAAGGTGAGTCAGAAAAGTCCACAGTGTCGGAACATATTATATCAAAAAATCTAAAAAAACAAAAATTTTTAAAGAAAGGATATAATATATTCAGTTCTTTAAAAAGAACTAATTATATTATACAAGGTGATAACTATGCAAATTAGAGAAGTTAGTGAAAAGTGGAATATTAGTGAAAGAAGAATAAGACAACTTATTCAAGATGGAAGAATTGAAGGTGCTGAAAAAATAGGCACAACATGGAATATTCCAGATGATGCTAATAAGCCAATTGATAAAAGGATAAAAGATGAAATAGAATTCAAAATAGATCTACCTGAAGATTATTTTAAAGAAGTTGATGAAAAGCTTACTAAATTAAATAATAAAAGACCATTATCTAAAGAAGCTACTGAGTCATTACAAAATGCAATTAATCTAGAATGGACATATAACAGTAACGGTATTGAAGGTAATACATTAACATTAAAAGAAACTAAAGTAGTACTAGAAGGTATCACTATAGGTGGTAAGTCTGTAAGAGAACACTTAGAAGCTATAAACCATGAAAATGCTATTGAATACTTAGAAGAATTAATTGGTACAAAAAGTGAAATATCTGAATGGAATATTAAAGGATTACATCAATTAGTTTTAAAAGGAATTGATGATGAAAATGCCGGAAAATATAGAAATCATGATGTAATTATTAGTGGAGCACAACATAGACCACCACAATATATAAAAGTTCCTGAATTAATGGAAAAATTAATAATGAATTATGATGAATGGAATAAATATCATCCAATAGTAAGATCAGCATTATTACATGGAGAATTAGTTAAGATACATCCGTTTATTGATGGAAATGGTAGAACTTCTAGATTAATAATGAATATGGAATTAATGAGAAATGAATATGTACCAGTTATTATTAAAAAAGATAATAGATTAAAATATTATGAAGCACTTGATAAAGCACATACAACAGGAGATTATACTGATTTTGTTAAATTAGTAACAGAAGCAGAAAATGAAATGCTTGATAGATATTTGGCCGTTGTATAATAGATACTATTAATTAGGGAGGTTTGTTTGCGGTATGGAAAAAATATTATTAGACACTAATATGTTTATATATTTGGAAGACTATGCAGTGACAGAGGATAAAGTTGTAACTTTAACCAAAAGACTATTTGATTCTGATCAGTATAAAATTGTGATACATCCAAAAACAAAAGAAGAAATATTAAAAATATCTGATAGTGAAAAAAGAGCTATTTTTTCTTCAAAAATATCTGTGTATAGAGAAATAAAATCAGCTCCTAAAGCTACTAAAGAATTTAATGATACGGTTGGTTGCAACAACAGTCATGATGCAATTGATAATGAGTTACTATTTTCAATATATAGAAATTGTGCGCAGTATTTAATTACTAATGATAAAGATTTAATTAAAAAATCACAAAAAATTGGACTTAGTGATCGAGTTTTATCTATTGATCAAGCACTTGAAAAATTCCAAGAAAAGGCACCAGAAGATGTCAGAAAGCCAGTTTTTATAAACTACAAATATTTACATGAATTAGATATAAATGACACTTTATTTGATTCGTTAAAAGTAGATTATGCAGGATTTGAAAAATGGTTTAAAAAGAAACAATTAAAAGAAGCTCAGGCATATGTTACTGAATTTGATGGAAAATTAACCTCATTTTTAATGCTAAAAGTTGAAAATGAAGATGAAGACTATAAAGATTTTTTAAAACCATTTAGGCCTGCAAGAAGATTGAAAATATCAACTTTAAAAGTTGCTGATACGGGTAAAAGAATTGGGGAAACATTTATTAAAATTATTGTGGAAAAGGCAATAAAAGAAGATATTGATGAAATATATGTTACAGTATTTGATAAGCAAGAATTTTTAATCGATATGCTTGAAAGCTACGGCTTTAAAAAATATACTAAGAAAAAAACTCTAAGATCAGATGGTGGGATTGAATTAGAAAATGTTCTCGTCAAAAGCATGAAAAATAAAGAAAACTATTATCCTTTTTTTGAAATTGATGATAATAGAATATTCCTTGTTCCTATTCGTGATAAATATCATCATTTGCTATTTCAAGAATCAGAAAAGCAATTTCAATTAAGTTTGGAAGATTTTCAAGGAAAAAATGTTGCTTCTAATTCATTAAAAAAAGCCTATTTATGTGATTCAAAAATAAAGCAAATACAAAAAGGATCTATACTGTTGTTTTATTCATCGGGAACAAAAAAGTCTATAACATCATTAGGTATTGTTGATGCAGTATTTAATAAGTTTGACAATTTTGATGAAATGTTTAATTTGGTGAAAAAAAGAACTGCATATGATGAACATGAGCTTAGAGAAAACTTTAAAAATGATAAGTTAGTAATACTATTTAAACTATATTATTCTTTTGATAATTATGTTGACTTTGAATTTCTTAAAAGTAATAGAATAGTTAATGGAGCAATTCAAACTATACAACATATCAACAAAGAACAGTTATTACAAATACTTGAAAAGTGTAAAATGAAGAAAGAAATTTATTTAATAGATAAAAATACATAAAAATTATGATATAATATTATATATAATAGGAGGAAGGTAAAATGTGTAAGATTTTAATGCCAATAAATCCTGAATATGTAGATGAAATTCTTTCTGGAAACAAAAAATATGAATATAGAAAAATAAAAGCTAAAAGAAAAAACATAGATAAAATGGTTATCTATTCTACATCACCAATTATGAGAGTAGTCGCTGAAGTAGATGTTGAAGGAATAATTGAAGCTTCTCCTGAAAAGTTATGGGAGCAAACAAAAGAATATTCTGGTATTACAAAAGATTTTTATTCTAAATACTATAAGAATAAAGAAAATGCGATAGCCTATAAATTAGGAAATATTAAAGTATATGATAAGCCAAAAAAACTTTGTGATATTGGGATAAATTATGTTCCACAATCATTTATTTATTTAGATTAAAAAGCCGATGTGAATTAATCATCGGTTTTATCATCTTCTAAGCTATCTATAACTGAAACAACAGAGTCGAGGGCAGTACTAAACATATGTGAATATGTATTTAGTGTTTCCTCGATTTTTGTATGTCCTAAATATTTGGCAACTAATGTAACATTAGCACCATTGTTAATAAGTAGTGATGCACATGAATGTCTAAAGTCATGTAATCTTATTTGTTTTACTCCAGCTTTTTCACAATTCTTATTTTTACGATCAGAAAATCTATTATTACTAGCTGGTGCAATATCACCAACTACAAAGAATTTATCATTGAATCCAAATAGTATTTCTTTATCACTTTCTTTTAACGTTTTAAGGTCGTTTAAAAGAACTTTTGTAAGAGGTAAGACTTTATTACTCTTTTTGGTTTTAGGCGGCACAAATCGCCAGTTTTCACGGTTAGATTGCTTTGTTATTTGTTTGTTGTTTATACTAACTGTTTTATTTTCAAAATCTATATCTTTCCAGGTAAGTCCTTTAAGCTCACCAATACGTAATCCGCAGTAGTAGAGTAGTTGGAAATGCTTCACGTAAATATAATAAAGAACAAATAAAAGAAATGATAGTCTCTCATAATGAATGGGAATTTGTGTATATTGGTGCTGATATTGATTCATATAGTGAAGGCCAAAGCATAGGTATAAAAGCATCAAATATTGCTAATTATAAAAAGATAAAAAGGAAGTATCTAATATGTTTAAAGCAGCATCTTTAGCTAGTGAGTTATTTTTTGAAAAAGATTGTATTAATCCTACTTGGAAAAAAGATTTAGAAAATTATCCAACTGAAAAAACAAAATAGTTTTTAGACAGATATAAAAGTCTGTTTTTTTATTTTATTAAAACTAATCAAATTGACAATATATATTATTAATAGTATTATAAAGATAAGTTAAATAAGGAGGTAATTTGTGAAAAAATATCGCTGTACAATATGTGGTTATATTTATGATGAGTCAAAAGAAAATGTTAAATTTTCTGATTTGCCAGAGGATTGGAAATGTCCATTATGTGGAGCACCAAAAAATTTATTTGAAGAAATAGTTGAAGATAATCAAACTGTTGAAGTTACAAAGGAAACAGAAGTTATTACTGAAGATAATGACTTAAGAGAATTATCTAATGATGAAATAGCTTATATATGTTCTAATTTAGCTAAAGCATGTGATAAACAATATTTAGAAGAAGAAAAAGGTTTATATTTAGAATTATTTGAATATTTTAAAAGTAAAGATATAAATAATGGATCTATTAATAATTTAGTAGAAATGTTTAATAATGATGCTAATTTATTAAATGATGCTTTCAATATTGTAAATAATTATGATGACTCTGGAGCAAAAAGAGTGTTAACATGGGCAACAAAAACTAATAATATAATAAATAGTATTATAAAAAATTATAGTGTAAAAGGAATTGAATATATAAAAAATAATAAAATTTGGGTTTGTGATATTTGTGGTTTTGTATTTATTGGTGATGTACCTCCCCAAGTTTGTCCAATTTGTAAAGTGCCCAATTTTAAAATTTTGGAGGTGGAATAATGGCAGAATTTCATGCTTATCGTAATATAAAGTTATGTAGCAAAGATTGTTTATGCTTATTTGTATGTCCAACCGGCGCAACTAATAATGAAACTGGTCAAATAGATTTTAGCAAATGCATTGGTTGTGGAGCTTGTGCTAATGCATGTCCTGCTAGAGCAATAACAATGATACCAAATAAGTATCCTAAACAACAAGAAAAAAACAATTATGTTATCAATGCTTTATTGGATATTGCTAAATCAAAAATAGAAGAAATTAAGTTATTAAATGGGCTAATGGAAAAGGTAACTGATGAAGAAAAAAAGTTACTTAAGGCTTTAATGCATTCTAATGTTGTAATAATTGAGGATTTAATGCGAGAATCAGGATTTATGTTACCACAAAGTAAAAATGCTCATGATTTATTAATTAAAATATCGCGTGATGAAAAAATTAAAGATGTAGCCAATAAACTATTAGATAAAATTAGAGTTAATGAGTAACTCTATTTTTATTTGAAAAAAAGATAATATGGTTTATAATATTAGTAATTAGAGGTGTGTATGAAGAAGAAATATGTTATTACTAGTATTATTATTTTAGTAATATTATCAATTATTTATATTTTAAAAGGTTATTTTCCTTTTGGTAATGAATCAATTATATGGAGCGATATGCATGAGCAAATAACAGCAATGTATTATCATTTTTATGATAGTATTTATAATTCTAAATCATTATTTGTTGATTTTAATTCGGGTGGAGCAATTAATTTTGTTGGAGTTCTTGCTTATTATATTTTAAGTCCTTTTACATTAATAATTTTATTTTTTCCAAGAGAACTAATTGATAATGCAGTATCAATAATTGTAGCATTAAAAATTCTCTTATCGGGCTTAACATGTTTATATTTTATAAGTAAAACATTTAATAAAATAGATGATAATTATAAAATAATATTATCTTTATTGTATGCTTTTTCTAGTTATTCTTTAACCTTGTATATAATAACCCCTTGGATTGATATTGTTTATTTATTTCCAATGTTACTTCTTGGATTAAAAAAATTACTTGATTTAGAAAGTTCTAAGTTATATATAATTACATTGAGTATTTCGTTAATATGTTCTTTTTATATAACTTTTATAGTATTGTTATTCATTATTTTTTCTTCATTTCTTTATTTATATATATTTAAAAAAGAAAATATTAAAAAAGCAATATTTCATTTAGGAGTAGCAACAATTATATCTATTTTAATTGCATCAGTTATTTTAATTCCTAGTTTTATCCAAATATTTGCTTCTCAAAGAGCTAGCATTAATCTTGCTGAGATAGTTAATTCTAAATTTGGACCTTTATCAGATAAAATTGCTTATTTGTTTGGCAGTACTATTTTAATAGTTTTTTCTTTATTAATATTGTTAAATTTTAAAAAACATAAAAAATTTACTATATTTTTATTTTTAAATTTATTATTATTAGGTTTACCTTTAATTATTGAACCTATTAATAAAATGTGGCACTTTGGTAGTTATGTATATTTTTGTTATCGTTATGGATTTATAGTAGTTTTATTTTTAATAATTGGAGCAGGGTATTATCTAACAAATTTAGATAGTACGAAAAAATATCCAATTATTGTAAGTAAAATAATACCCTTATTATTATTAATTATTACATTTATTGTAATGTTTGTAATTTTTTATAAATATCGTTTTAGAATTTTTTTGGCGATAGATAGTTTAACTTTTACTAGAGATAAAATCGCTTTATTATCATTATTTTTTGTTTCTTTATTAATATTTATTACAGTTTTAATTTTATTTTTTACAAACAAAAAAGAAAATAATTTTACTATTATATTTCTTTATATAATAACTATAAGTCAAATTTTATTTAATGCCTATTTTTATTTTAATAAATATGATAGTAATTATTTAAATAATCAGTATAATTGGATGGAAGAAATATATGATATTAATCTATTAAAAGATAAATATTATGTTAAGGAAACTAATAGAATATTAATTAGTAATTATGGAATGGTTAGTGATATTAGAACTTTTTCAAATTTTACTTCTTTAGTAGATAAAACAAATTATGAGACGATGATTATGTTAGGCTATGATTCATATGGAAATGATACAGAAGCTATCGGTGGTAATTTATTTACAGATATTATTTTGGCCCAAAAATATATAATTTCTGATAGAAAAATAAGTGATTCTTATTATCATTATGTTAATGATATAGATAACTATTTATATATTTATGAATTTTCTAATTTACCATTTGGTTTTGTAATAAATAATAATAGTTCTATAAAGAATGCTAAAAATAGTATGGAAGCAAGTAATATCATATATAATTCTATAACTAATAATGATAATATATTTGATATAGAAAAATTAGATGCTTTAGAAAATAAATATTTTATTTCAGGGAAAAAACGATTGTATTTGGATATAGATTTTAATATAAATAATAAAAGAAATAATTATAATTTATTTGATATTTATGTAAATGGAAATCTTTTGTATCAAAGTATTCCTAATACTAATAGAAATGGTACTCTTTATCTAGGAGAATTTTTAGATGAAGAAGTAGAAATTAAAATTGTTAGTTTAAAAGAAAATAATATAAAAGATATTAACTTAGGAATTTTAGATTTACAAAAAATAGATGATTTTTTAAATAATTATGGTAAAAATGTTGATATAGAGTTTAATCACAATAAAATGATAATTAGTACTAATGGAAATAATAATGATTTATTATTTTTACCTATAACTTATTTAGATAATTATAAATGCAGTACTCATGAAATATTTAGAGTTTATGATAATTTTATTGGTATTAAATTGCATGATGGAGAAAATATTATTGAAATTAGTTTTATACCAAAGGGATTTATTATTGGTATAATTATATCTTTTATTGGTATTGTGTTTTTTATAATATGGGAAAGATATTTGTATAAATTAAATTTAACATTATTAAATAATATATTTTATTATATATATCTAATATTATTTATATTATTAGTTTCCTTTTACTATATTGTTTTACTAATATTATTTATTATTTCTTTTATATAAAGAATATATTAAAGATTTTAGAATTAAAATTTATGGATTATTTAGAAAAAAAATATAAAGATAAACAGATTGATATAAAAACCATTAATATTATAGATGAACGAGATGAATTTTTTGAAAATAATAAATTTGATAATTAAGTATATTAAATTTTAAAAATAACTTTGCTTTTTTTCATTAATTTGATAAAATAGTTAAGTCAAAGGAAGTAATAAAAGTGGTAAAAATTAATGAGAATTTAAAAAAAATAATAAGTGATAATTCATTTATTAAAGTAATGGCTTTAACAAATAAATATAAAAAAGATAGTCCTAATAAAGAAGTGATTTCTTTAAGTATTGGTGATGTTACTATACCTATACCTGAAAAAGTTGTTGATGTAATGCTTGATACTTTAAATAAACAAAAATATAGTGATACTTTTAAAGGTTATGGTAGTAGTTCTGGATATGATTTTTTAAAGAAAAAAATATTAGAAAATGAATATGGTAATTTGAATTTTACATTAGATGAAATTTATATTTCTAATGGAACAAAAATAGATTGTATAAATATATTAGAATTATTTACTAATGATGCAAAAGTTTTAATAAGTAATATATCATATCCAATATATTTAAATGGTTCATTAGTTTTAAATAAAAATATTTATACTTTTCCTTTAAAAGAAGAAGATAATTTTATTCCCCAAGTTCCTAATAATCATTATGATATTATCTTTTTGTGTAATCCAAATAATCCTATTGGGAATTGTTATAATTATGAAACTTTAAAAAAATGGGTTGATTATGCTTTAAAAGAAAATGCTATAATTATATATGATAATGTATATGAAGATTTTATTGGTGGAGATTTACCACATTCTATATATGAAATTGAAAATGCAAAAAAAGTAGCAATAGAATTTAGAAGTTTTTCTAAATCTTTAAGTTTTAGTGGAATTAGATGTTCATATTATATATTACCTAATGAAATATATCCAAATGTAAATGAATTATGGAAAGAAAGGACTATAAATAGATTTAATGGAGTAAATTATGTTACTCAAGTTGGTGCTGAGGCTTTTTACTTAGATGAAGTTCAAGATATTATTAAAGGTAATATTGGTTATTATCTAGAAAATGCTAAATTGTTACGAACTGGTCTTTTGAAAAATGGATTTAAAATTTGGGGTGGAGAAAATTCTCCATATATATGGGTAAAAATTAAAGAAAATATTACTTCTTGGCAGGTATTTGAACTTTATTTGACGAAATTAGATGTTGTTGTAACACCAGGGATTATATTTGGTAATGCTGGTGATAAATATTTTCGTGTTTCGGCGTTGGGGAAAAGAAAAGATATTATAAAAGCTATAGAAAGGATTACGAGATATTATGAAAAAAATAATTAGTATTTTAACTCTTATTGCTATACCTTTAGGTATTGTACTAGGTATATATTTACCTAATCTTGTAAATGAATTATCTTTTATTGGGACAATATATTTAAATCTTTTAAAATTTTTGGTTGTTCCATTAGTATTTTTTAGTATTGCCTATACTTTTTATAAAGCTATATCTAAAAAAGAAAAAATATTAGCTAAATCAGTTGCTTTATTTATAATTATGTTTATTATTACATTTTTATTAACATCGTTTATTGTTTATGTTATAAATCCTACTATTGATATTGATTTAAGTAATTTTATTTGGAATGATAATTCAATTGATTTAACTTTTTCAAATATTATTACAAATATTTTTCCTAATAATATTATTACTCCATTTCAAAATAATTCTTTATTTACAATAATACTTTTAGCAATTTTTGTTGGAATATGTGCTACAAAGGTAGAAAATGGTGATAAAGTAATGGAAGTAGTTTTGGGATTAGATAATATATTTAAAAAAATGTTGGAATATATTTTATATTTAAATCCAATTGGTGCTTTATTTTTAATTGCTAATTCAGTTGTAACTTATAAAGCAGATATTATTTTAATGGGATTAAATTATATTATCATTGCTTTTGTATGTAGCGTTATTGTATTGTTTTTAGTTATGATGTTACCTGTATGGATTGTTAATAAAATTAATCCTATTGTATATATTAAAAATTGTTTTAAAGTTTGGTTAATGTGTATTACTAGTTGTTCATCTTTAGCTACTTTACCTTTAACTCTTAAAACATGTAATGATGATTTTAAGATTCCTAAAAAATCTAATTTAATAATAACTTTGGGTTGTGCAATAAACTTTTGTGGTGGAGCTGTTTCTTTTGCAATACTCGGAATTTTTTGTAGTCATATGTTTGGAGTTGATATAAACTTTATTACATTTATATTAATGTTATTTGTGGCTTTAATTATAAACATGGCTGCTCCAGGTATTCCAAGTGGTGGTGTAGTCATTGGGGCAACATATTTAGCATTATTTAATATTCCTCTTGATTTTATCGGTTTTTATAGCGGATTATATAAAATATTAGATATGGCTTATACGACTTTAAATGTAACTGGTGATATTACTGCAGGTTTATTACTTACTATGGAGGTAAAAAATGTTTGATGTTGTAAAAATATTAACTCAAAGAAAAGAAACTATTGCAACTATGGAGTCTTGTTCTGGAGGTGCTATTGTCAATTCTATAACAAATATTCCTGGGGCTAGTGAAATTATAAAATTTAGTGCTGTTACTTATGCAAATGAATTTAAAATAAAAATGGGTGTATTAAAGGAAACTATTGATAAATATAGTGTTTATAGCATGGCAGTAGCTAAAGAAATGAGTAAAAACATATCTTTATTTGCTAATTCAACTTATGGTATAGGTATTACTGGTAAAATTAATAGAGAAGATCTTTATAATAAAAGTGGTGAAAACAATAAAATATTTATAAGTATTTATAATAAAAATAATGATACATATAATACTTTTAGTTTAATCGCTAAAGATGCTGATAGAATTTCTAATAAAGATTATATTGTTGAAGAAATTGCCAAAAAATTACTAACTATTTTTAGGAATAGCTAGTAATACAATTTCGGTTGGATAAAATTTATTACCATAACATCTTAAATAGTAATTATAATTTTTATTTAAGCTATTTATTAGTTTGGGAATTCTGATAATATCTTGATGATTATGATACACGGAAATTAATAATTTTGGTGTATCATTTTTTATATGATTGGTAGAACCAATTAGTGCCATATATTCTGATCCTTCAATATCCATTTTAATCATTGTTATTTTTTCTGTAATATCTTCATCTATAGTAACACATGTTATTGGCTTATCTCCAGTGGTTTCAATAGTATTAGCTGATGAATTAGTTAAGTTATCATTTATATAAACAATGCCAGCTTTATCTTTTAAAGCTTTATTTTTAATAATGATATTTTTATAACTTTTTAAATTGTTTTGCATAATATTAATACTATTTGGGGTAATTTCGTAAGCATAAATTTTTTGATAACTATTAAAAGTATTTATAAAATCTAATATAGTATCTCCTGTGTAAGCTCCAACATCTACATATATTTCATTAGGATTAGGTTTTATTAAATCTAAATCAAAATAATGATTATAATTTTTTTCATAGGCTTTATCTAAATATACAAAATTGTTATTATACCAATAATTTAAGATGCCATATAGAACAATTTTTGAACGATAGTCAGATAAATTATTAAATAGCCATATAAAATCATCAATATTGTTTTTTAGTGTTTGAGCTCGATTTTCAAGTTCTGTAAATTCATTATTATTAAAACTTAATTTACCCCAATAACCAAATTGGGCTAAAAATATTTCAATCGCTGCCATATTAAAAGAACTTAATTTTTGATAAGTACTTTTAATATGCTCAAAAATTTCTAAATAATCTTTTTCTTTAATTTCCTTAATTAAATTATTAAAATTTATATCTATATAATTCATGATAAAATATATTATTGTTAATTGACTTATATTACTTTTTATTATATATTATTATTTAATAAAGAAGAAGTGTAGGGTGAAGTATTATGGATGTAAGTATTGATTTATTGTTAGATATTGTTAGTAAATATAATATTAGTGTTATACCATTAATTAAAAAAGCATACTACTTTGCTTTAGAAAAACATAAGGATCAAACAAGAGAAAGTGGTGAGCCTTATATTAATCATCCTTTAGCTGTTGCTATAATTTTAGCAACTTTAAAAGCTGATGTAGAAACTATATGTGCTGGCTTACTTCATGATACTTTGGAAGATACGAACACTTCTAAAGAAGAATTAATTCGAGAATTTAATATAAATATTGCTAATTTAGTTGAAGGAGTTACTAATATTACAAATTTAAGTTTATTTGCTAAAGATATTCAAAATAATGCTAATTTACGAAAAGTTTTATTAAGTATGAGTAAAGATGTTAGAATAATTATTATAAAACTTGCTGATCGGATCCATAATATGAGAACTTTAGAATATAAGAAAGATTTAAACAAACAACAAAAAAAGTCACGGGAAACTCTTAAAATTTATGCTCCTTTAGCTAAACAATTAGGATTGTATGATATTGGAGTGGAATTAGAAGATAGAAGCTTTTTTTACTTGGATAGTGAAGAATATAATCAAATAGCTGCTATGCAAAAAGAATTGTTAGAAAGATTTGAAGAATATAAAAATGTAATCATAGAAGCGTTATATAATGCTTTTATAAATAACAGATTATTTTCTAGTATTTCTTTTAAAATTTTAGGATTATATGAAACTTATAAAGAATTAATGAATAATTTGGATATTAAAAATATTCATGATTTATTAAAGTTTGTTTTAATTATGGATGATATTGATAGTTGCTATTTAGCATTAAGATATATTCATGATTTATATAAACCATATCCTAGTTACTTTCAAGATTATATAGCTCAACCTAAACCTAATCGATACCAATCATTACATACAACAGTTTTTGGCCCAAATGAAAATATGATTCAAATGCAAATAAGAACGCCATTTATGGAAAAAATTACAAAATATGGGATTACAGCTTATTGGCATGAAGATTTAGAAAATGGAAGTACACTAATGCAAAAAGCTTTTGATGAACAATATCCTTTTTATAAATCTATTTTAAATGCTAATAAAAGTGCTAAAAACAATTCTGATTTCATTCAGATTTTAGAAGATGATGTATTGAGTGAAAAGATTCCTGTTTATAATGATGAAGGAAAAATGATTGAAGTGAGTAAAAATATTACTGTTATTGATTATGCTTATTTTGTTTCACCATTTTTTGCTAATCATATGGCTGGTGTAATTGTAAATGGTTCTTTCGTCGATTTTTCTTATGAAGTAAAACCATATGATAAAATAAGAATAATTTCAGATGTAAATTCATCAGGACCAAATTGTGAATGGTTAAATATTGCTAGAACTACATTAGCTAAAAATAGTATTAAGGAATATTTAAAAAGAAAAGGTCAATCTTTAACTAGATCGCCTTGGTAAATATTTCTTTTTTTCATCTCTTTATCAATATCATTTAATACTACAAATTTTTTAAGTAACCAATTTGGCTCTATTAATTCTTCTTTTATTGGATCACCAGTTATTCTCTCAATTACTATTTTTTCATTTAATAATCTAAGTTCATCACAAACTATATCGATATATTCTTCTTTAGTTAAAATATGAAATTTATCTTTTTGATATATTTCAGCAAGTATTGTATTTTTACTAATATATAACATATGTATTTTTATCCCATCAATATTTAATTTGTTTAAATATTTAATGGTATTTAACATATCTTCTTTTGTTTCATATGGTAGACCATTTATAATATGAGCAACTGTAAAAATCTTTCTTTCTTTTAATTTCATTACGGCATTTGTAAATGTTTTTACATCATGACCTCGATTAATAAATTTTAGAGTTTTATTATTGCTGCTTTGTAAACCTAATTCGATTGTTAAAAATGTTTTTTGATTCAATTCTTCTAAATAATCTAACCATTCATCACTTAAAGTATCAGGTCTAGTAGCAATAGATATTCCCACAACTTTGTTCATAACTAA
>CALVIZ010000028.1 GCA_944331865.1 uncultured Bacilli bacterium
AGCATAAAGACCAATTAATATGTTTTTTTTATTAAATATTTTTTTCATACTACCACTAACCTTTATTATAGCAAATTCACATAATTATAAACAACATAAGGAAAACAAATTATTTATTTTCCTTATTTAAAATATCCCGTGCTGCAATTACTCCAGTTGCTGCAGCTGTTACAATATTTCCGGCTTTACCTGCCCCATCGCCAACAAAATATATGGCTTCATCTATTATTTTCATATTATTATCTGTTTCTATTTCGTTGCTGAAAAATTTTATTTCAGGTCCATATAATAAAGTTTCATCATTTGCTACTCCTGGAATTATTTTATCTAATATATTTAATCCTTCGATGATATTGGTAATAATTCGGTGAGGCATTACTAAAGCTAAATCTCCAGCTACAACATCTTTTAATGTTGGCTCTATAAAACCTTTATTAATCCGACTTTGAGTACTTCTGCGACCTCTTCTTAAATCTTTAAAAGTTTGAACAATTGGCTTTCCACCACCTAAAGTATTGGCTATTTTAGCAATTGATTCACCATATTCCCTTGTATTTGTCACTGGTTCTGTTAAATTAACTTTTGATATAAAAGCAAAATTGGAATTGTTGCTCTTTTTATTTTTTAAAGCATGACCATTAACACAAATATATCCATAATAATTTTCTTTTGTTACATATCCCCCGGGATTTGTACAAAATGTTCTTATTTCATCATCATATGTCTTTGTCTTAATAAATATGCTTGGATCATATATTGTATTGGTAATTGATTCTAATATTTCTTTTCTTACCTCTACTCTTACACCAATTTCGATACTTTGTGATACATATAATAAATTGTGCTTATCAGCAAGTTCTTGTACCCATTTTGCTCCCGTTCTACCAGGTGCTATTATAATATTTTTAGTGTTAATTTCATATTCTTTTCCTTTTAAAATAGTGTGCAACTTATAATAATCTGATACTTTTTCATAATCTAAGCAATCACAACATTCAAGTATTTCAACATTATTTTCTTTTAAACAATTTGTAAAATCTGTTATATATTTAGGTAAATTATCACTTCCTAAATGTTTTTGCTTTATTATAAGTAAATTTGCTCCTGCTTGAGCTACTTTTTCTTTTATTTTTAAAGCTTCATCCATGTTGCTTGGATAAACATCACTATCCATACCAAATTCATTAAATATACTTTCCGTATAATCAATTAATTCCTCGGCTTCACTTATACTCATGTATTTGTATAAATTACTCTTGCCAAGTTTAGGTATAAAATTAAGTTTGCCATCACTAAATGTTCCTGCTCCTCCAAAACCTGCCATAATATTACAAGGATTACAATTGATACAAGGTATCTTTTTTTCATTCATTGGACAATGCCTATTACTTGCTAAAAATCCTTTATCAAGTAAGGTTATTTTTAAATTTTTATTTTTGCTTATTAACTCATATGCAGCAAACAAACCTGCAGGTCCTGCTCCAATAATTACTACATCTTGCATTATTCATTCTCCATTAATTTTAATTTTTCTTCTTCTTCAATTAGTGTTTTTCTTTCTTTTTCTACTAATTCTTTCGGTGCCTTATTTACATAATTTTCATTTGCTAGTAAGGCTTTTCTCCTATTAATACTATTTTTTAATGATTCTATTTGTTTTTCTTTTAATAATTTATCTTCTTCTGTTAAAACATTATCATAATATAGGTTGATATCATAATCTAAATATTTAACATTGATTTTAGTTTTACTAGATTCCTTTACAATTTGATCATTGGTTATTTTTAATACTTTAAATATTAAATCATAATCATTTTCTTTATTAATCATAACTTCAAAGTTACTTCCTATTTTATTTTCTAGTTTTTTAGTTCTAAATTGCTTAATAAATTCAAGCATTTCTGTTACTTGATTTTCTTCTTTTGTAAATATTTCTTCTTTGTTATATACCGGATATTCACTTATTATAATACTTTCTTCTTTAATAGGAAGCAAATTATATATTTCATCTGTTACATAAGGTATGAATGGATGTAACATTTTTAAAATATCTGTTAATACCTTTAATAAAACAACTTTTGTGTTTTGGTTATCTAAATTAAATTTAGCAAATTCAATGTAATTATCACAAAAATCATTCCATACAAAATTATATATTTCTGTTCCAACTATGTTAAATTCATATTTTTCCATATGCTTAGTTACTATTTTAATTGTTTTGTTTAGTTTTGATAATATCCATTTATCTTCTAAATTTAATTTATTAATATCATAATTATTGTCACTCAAATTTTCAATATTCATTAAAACAAAACGAGATGCATTCCATAATTTATTAATAAAATTCCATGCTGCAGCAACTTTTTCTTCATCATATCTTAAATCCATTCCTGCTGCTGATGATGTTGCTAAGAAATATCTTAAGGCATCAGCACCATATTTGTCTATTACGTCCATTGGATCAACACCATTGCCTAGTGATTTACTCATCTTACGACCTAATTTATCACGAATTAAACCATGGATTAAACAATCTTTAAAAGGTCTTTTACCTGTAAAATGAAGACCTTGAAAAGTCATTCTGTTTACCCAAAATGGAATTATATCATATCCTGTAACTAATACATTGTTGGGATAAAACTTTTTAAAATCTTCTGTACATTCTGGCCAGCCTAAAGTTGAAAATGGCCATAATGCACTACTAAACCAAGTATCTAAAACATCAGGATCTTGTACCCATTCATCACTTGGAGCACTATCTCCTACATAAACTTCATCACCCTTATACCATGCCGGAATTCTATGTCCCCACCAAAGTTGACGAGATATACACCAGTCATATGTTATTTCCATCCAGTGATTCATTATTTTTTCAAATCTTGCTGGAACAAAATTAACTTTTGTATCTTTGTTCTTTTGATTTTCTAGTACTGCATCTGCTAAAGGTCGCATTTTAACAAACCATTGTTTTGATAAATATGGCTCTATCATAACTCCACTACGTTCACTATGGCCAACATTGTGAGTTATCTCTTTAACAGCAATTAATAGATTTTCTTTTTCTAAATCCTTAACTAATTCTTCGCGACATGCAAAACGATCAAGTCCTTCATATTTTAATGCATTAGAATTCATCGTTCCATCAGGATTCATTACCACTACTCTTTCTAAATTGTGTCTGTTTCCAACTTCAAAGTCGTTTGGATCATGAGCCGGGGTTATTTTAACAACTCCGGTACCAAATTCTGGATCTGCGTGTTCATCTGCTATTATAGGAATCATTTTATTTACTATTGGAAGGATTACCATTTTACCAATTAATTTATTATAACGATTATCATTAGGATTTACTGCAACTGCTGTATCACCAAATAATGTTTCTGGTCTAGTTGTTGCCACTTCTAAATAATCATTTGTGCCAGCTATAAAATATTTAATATGATAAAATGCTCCCTTTATTTCTTTATATATTACTTCTTCATTTGATAAAGCTGTCATCGCTGCAGGGTCCCAATTGATTATTCTTTCTCCACGATATATTAATCCTTCAGCATAAAGAGTCTTAAATACATGATTTACGGCTTTATTTAAACCATCATCTAAAGTAAATCTTTCTTTAGAATAACATAACGATAAGCCTAATCTTGCCCATTGATTATGTATATTTTGAGCATATTCTTCTTTCCAATCCCATGCGTATTTTAACCATTCTTCTCTTGATAAACTACGAGGATTTATTCCCATATCTTTTAGTTTTGCATCTACTTTTGCTTGTGTAGCTATCCCGGCATGATCCATCCCCGAAAGCCACATTGCATTGTAACCTTGCATTCTTTTAAATCTTATAATTATATCTTGAAGTGTTGTATCCCACGCATGTCCTAAATGAAGTTTTCCTGTAACATTTGGTGGTGGAATAACTATAGCATATGGTTCTAATCCTTCTCTTTCTTCAAAATATTTTAACCATTTTTCATATTTTCCTTCTTCTACTATTTCATGATTATACTTTTTTTCTAACATAAAAACTCCTTTCTTAAAATAAAAAAAGATGATACCAAGGAGTGCATTTGGCACGGTACCATCCTTATATTTACTCAATTGTTTTAACGCACTTCTGCAGTGTTTTTCCATTTGCAACCTTCAAATAACCTTAATTTTAGTTCTCACCAACCACTAAATCTCTTTGAAATAAGCATTATTTTACTCCTCAAATATCAACAAAACACAAAGTTATTTTATCAAATTATTTAATTAGGTGCAATAGTTTGATATAAATTTTTATCTAACATAATCTTTATTCCTTCAGCACTATTTATAAAATCTATTTCTGTATATTCTGGTAAAGTCATTGTCTCATAATTTGTTATATTATTTTCCTTATATATGAATAATGTATTACTATTACTTATTATAAATAAATAATCATTTACAGTTGCAACATAACTTTTAATAATATTTGGTAATATTTCTATATTGTTATAATCATATATTTGATAACCATTATTATATACTATATAATAATATTCATTAAAATCTACTATTTCATATGAATTACTTATTATACTTTCTTTATTTATTATATCTAATATTTCCCAGTTATTATTTTTTTTAACTATTAGTTTATCACTATTTAAAATATTATTTTCTATATGATTTGGGATTGCTATATAATCAAAAGAATCATTTATAACACTTTTTGCACCAGCTTCATTTATCTCCATTATTTGCCAAAAATTTTCTATTTTTCCAAAATATAAATTATTATTATTTGCTATATTATAGGTTTTTATAGCATCAAATTCCATTACTTTTTTTTGACTAACAATATTATAAAATTCTATTTTATCGCCTTCATTAAAAATTGCTAATATAGAATTTTGAACTGTGCTTAATTCATCTGTTCCATATTTATAATAATTTGTATGATAGTTTGAATCATCTATTACAGTTTCTGTCTTTTTACAGTTTTGACATATATATGTTCCTAATAATTCATCACCTTGATAAAAATATACTTTATTGTTATAAAATACTTCTTTATTAGGGTTTTTATCTATAGTTTGGAGACTATCCTCTTTATGGTTTAATAAACCTATTATACTTAAGGGTATAAATATTACTAATAAAACTATAATAATTTTTGATGTTAATTTATCATACATTAAAATCCCTCTATCCTATATATATTTCTACTACTTCTTTTTCATTATCTTTCGTATATGTTAATGTTAAAACATTACCACTCTTTAAACCATAACTTATTTCATTTGCATAATCTTTACCATCAATATATAAGTCTAAGTCTTTAGCTATATCTTTATCACCATGAGCAAAAGTATATACTCCTATTTTATTGCCTTTATCAACAGTTATATAATAGGTGTCTTCTAATATTATATATTTACTACTCTTTATAACTGGGCCACTTAAATCATATATTGTATATTCTTCCGTTCCTTTAACTAAAATGTAATTGCCTTTATAATCAACTATTTCATTCTTAGTTTCAAATTTTTCTGTTATTTCTGTACCATTTGGTTTATATAAATGATATGTTCCATCACTTCTTTTAAATAAATAGTTTTCTCCAAGTTTTTTTACTGATACATTTGTATCTCCATTATCAGCTTTAAATGCTATTAATCCTACTACATTACTTGATTCAATATTAATTAAACCATATGAATCACTTGTATTTTTAGCAATAACTAGTGTTCCTGCTGTTTCAACAAAACTTATTTTTCCTTCATCACTATATATGCTTGCATCTACTTCTTTATAGGTTGCTAATTTTTTACTTGTCTTTAAATCATATAATATTATGTTATTATTAGCATTTGGTCTAGATGTATCACTAATAAATACATAACGTTCATTATATATTGGTAAATATGATGTTTTAACATCATCACTTGTATTTAATACTTTTGTTTCTTTTGCTATAAAACAATTTTGTAGTTCAGTTGATGAACTTGTAACATCATTGGCATAACTACAATTATAACTTCCTAATAATTGTGTTTTTTCTTCATCACTGTAAAAATACAATTTGCCTTGATAATAACTTACATAAGATAATTTTTTATTAAATGCAATTTCAGCTAATTTTAAATCAGTGTATTCACCATTATGTTCTATTCTTAAATTTCCGTTATTTATATAGGCATTAAATGCTTCTTCTTTTCCTGTTTGCACAAGTTCATCATTAAATATTAATTTTGTATTATAATTACTACTTTCAATTCTAACTCCTTCTAAATTTAATGGATAGAGTTCACTGTCAAAAGCATATAATTTCTTGCTGTCTGCTGCGATTACATAATTATCTACAAATCTTATATAATCATATTTGTCTTCTTTTTGTCGTATTCCACTATAATCATATATGTATACATCACCATCTATTTCTACACTTATATAATTATTATCAAAATTCTTTATTTCCCCAGGTATATTACTAGTTAGACTTTTACCATCTAAATCTAATAAAATATAATTATTATTATTTGCTCCAACTATTTTATTGCTATTTAAAATATATCCTAAATAATCATATTTAAATCCTATTACTTCTTCTAAATCATTACTTAAATCTAATACTCCATATTTGTCATCTGTATTCTTAACAATGGCTTTTTTACCATCAATTTCTTTTACTAAACTATATTCTTTAACAACTTCACTATCTTCTAAATTGTATAACACAATGTTACCATCTTCCTTGGTGGTAGCATCATATATAAATACATATTTATTGGCAAAAACATCACTGCGAAAATCAATTGGTACACCATTTTCATATACTTGTTTATCAATGTCAAAGTCATCTTCATTGCTATAATATGCTACATAACATAAATCTTCATCTTTATTTTCGCATTCATATGTTCCAAGTTCTTTTTTGTCTTCATCGATTATTACTAAAAATCCATCTTCATATCTGTAATTATCTTTTTCTACTATAACAACTGGGTTTTCAGGTCTCTTATCATTAGGATCTTTTTCTTTTAATACAAAGAAATATATGATTAATCCTATTCCTACTAATAATACTAATACTATACTTACTATTATAATTATTTTTGTCTTTTTAGGTAATAATGTCCATTTATTTGGTTTTTTTACCTTTTTCTTTTTTTCTTTACTATCTTCAATATCTTTTAAATCATATTGTGTTTTAGTTATTTCTTCATTTTCTTCAATTTCTAAAATCTCATTTGGATTATTATTCTCTTCTTTAGCCACATTTTCTAAAATATCTTTGTCTAACATATTATACCTCCATATATTATAGTAAAATTATAGCATATATTAACTCATTATTCAATTTAAAAAAATTAGAATTTCGACATTCTAATTTTCTATAATTTGATAGGGATTATCTACTGTGCCATCACCTATTACTTTAGCTGTTTTTATTATATTTATTACAGGTCTTATACCCCTTAATAGTTTGCCTGAGGTATCACTTTCTATTTTCCCTTTAGTATTTATTATAAATGGATAATAAATATTACTTTCTAATTTAGCACTGCTCATTGTATAATAATCTGTTTCAATTTCATTGTTATATAAATAATAATTTGTATTTTCTTCTGTTGATGCCCCTGCTAACAATACTTCATCTATCGTTAATAAACCAATCTTAGAATTAACTTTCGTGCCTAAACATACATTTGTTGGTATTTTATTTAACATTATCCTATTATAGGCACTATATGTTTTATTATCTGTTTCTAAAACAGTATCGTTACAGAATTTATATGATGCTATATAATTATTGTAATCTATTAACTCTGTATCATACCATCTATTTAATACTTCTAATATATTGGAACTACTAAAATCATATGATTCTTCATAATAACTACCTATTTCTTCAATTATTTCATTTAATACTAATTTTATAGAGCCATCACCATTTATTCTTACTATTTTCCAATCATAATTAGCAAATGAAACATTATTGTTAGTTACATCTCCTCGAAAATAATATGATGTCCCTAAATCATCTTGTGTTTCTAATAACCCTTCATCTAATGTTGCATTTTCTCCAATAAGACTTAAAGTTGTTTCACTAACGGCATTATTTGTTAATATTACATCAGCAAAGGTATTTTCTTCATTTGTCCTTACCCCAACATGAATTTTTCCACTATATTCTTCACTTTGATTGGTAGTAAATTTTAAAGTGTATTTTACTGTTGTGTTGGCTGCTATAACTCTTTGATTAATTATTATATCGGATTTTAATTTATCACTTTTTTCAAAAGAATCTGATGTTAATTCATATTCTACATCTGTAGCTATTACATCTGTAAATTGAATATAATAATATTTTTCTTCATTACTATTATTTATTATTGAAAAGGTAGTTGTAGCATCTTTATTATAATTAAATGATGAACCATCAAAATAATTTATTGTAAGGTCTCCATCTACATATAAATCAGATGTATCTATTACATTTTTATAAAATAAATAACCTACTCCTATTGCTATACAACTTATTAATAATAAAAATATGAAAACTAGTACTGACTTAAATCGCATTCTCATAATAATCATCCTTTAATTTTCTTAAATTAATTATACTTGAGGTTATTTTTAAAGTCAATAAATTCACATGATATTCATCAGTTTATTCTAATTGAATCACTACTTGTCCCAGATTCAGAGACATATGTTATAGAGGAAACCAAATAAAATGTCGGTCTAATTGCATAAAAAGTAGTGGCACCATTTGAAACAAAGTACAATACTCTACCGTTATTTGCTATATGCCATATGCTATCATTAGTAGATGAATTACGACAAATTGTTAATTCAATTTTAGATGATAAAAGCCAATTTGTATTAGTAGTAGTTCCATAAACATTCATATTCGTTGTCCAATAATTGTTGCTTGCTGCAAAACCATAGTCACTTACATACATTAACCCTATTTTCATACTATCTGTTGTTCCAGTGTTTTCAGCTATATAAAATTCTTTTGGAGTTACAGCAGATGTTGTATAACTACCAACATACCATGTATGAACTACTATTTTATTTTGCCATATTTCATTTAATAAATTTAAGAATGTTATATTTAGTGTATTTAAATATCGTATTGAACTTAAATTAACACAAGAAGATTTAGCTGATAAAAGTAATTTAAATACTAGAACTATTCAAAGAATTGAAAATGGCGAAGAAGTTCCAAGTTTAGAAACTTTAGCTAAATTAGTTATTGCACTAAATATTAAAGATAAAGATTTAGTAAATTATATTAAAGAATTTAATTATAAAAAATAAAGTGTCGTTATTGACACTTTTTTAAAAGCCTCCGCCGCTGCGACCTCCACCACCGAAGCCTCCGCCACCAGAGAAGCCTCCTCCAAAACCTCCGCCACTACTCATACTTGATGAAGCATTAGCGCGATTAATGGCTGTTTGGCTTGAGCTGATTGCTGAATGCATCGATGAGGTAATCATTGATGCTATGTGTAAATTATATAAATTGTTATACATATAAAAGTCCATGCTATCAACATTTTCAAATTCTTTTATTTTAACATTCATTGCTTTTTCTACTTTATCAGCCAGTCCAAATACTGTTGCATAAACTAAATATCTTTCCCATAATATTATTTCTGGTAATTCTTTAACACTAAAATTACCAAAATCATTTAAAAAGTTTTTAAAAGCTTTCCATTTAGCATAATGTTCTATTCCCTTTTTAGTTTTCTTTGTACAAGTTAAGCAATATATTAAAAATATAATGGCAAATACTATACTTGCAAAAGCTAAAGGTAATTCTACATTATTATTAGTTATATAAAATTGTAAAAACATAGAAAAGAATAATAGTAAAAATGGTAACCAAATATAATTTTTTTTGTTTTCAAAAAATTCTTGGTTTCGACCATCTTTTATAACTTTATTTTTCCAATTGGTATAACTACTCATAAATTTTTGACAAGTTCTTGTACTACTTGCATATTTTTTTAACTCAATAGTTGTAAATGTCGTACTATTACCTATAGTATTAAATAAAAAATCCAATAAACTATTTTCTGTTTCATTACAATTATCTCTATTTAATAAAGTAAATGTATAACTATCTTTCTTTTCTGCTATTGCTTCTGCTTTTATATTTTTCTTATATATTAAATTCATAATGGATGCACTTAATGCATTTTCTGTTATTTTATGATTCATTAAATAATCTACTACTTCTACATTATAATCATCAATAAACTCTCTATTATATTTTAAAATAAATTGGGATTTTCTTTCTTTATCATATTTGATATAAACATATATAAAACCAGATACTAGTAATATGTAAAAAACTATTGTGCTACCTAAAGCAATGTTCCATTTTCTTTTAACTTCTTTTCTTAATTCGTTGGTTTCATTTGCTTTAATTGTTTCTTCTTCTATTATTTCATCTAATGTAGTACTACTGTAATTTTTTATTTCACTAGTATTTAATAAATTGCTATTAAATGTTACTCGCATATCAAGTATTCCGTAAGATTCTAGTTTATCTATACTGGCTATTACTATATTATTACTATTTATATTGTAATCATGTACTTCACCTGCAAGAGGTCCATGTGCCCAAAAACGAAAATAATCACTGTCATCTTTAGATGGCAGAATTACTCTAACATTTAAGTCTTTTATTTCATCTTGCAAATCACCACTAAAAAAATTCCAATAAAATTCTCCAAAACCATTATGTAAAATAATAATGTCTTTTAAAGTATATGTCAATTTAAATACTGTTTTAGAATTATTTATAGGATTATACATCCTTATGCTGTAACCATTATATATATTATCAACTGTATATTTTTTTGATTCACCTACTGTTGCACTATTAACATATGTAAATGAAGTCAAATCATCTTCAAATGTATCAAATGATATCTCATTTAATTTGCTACCATATACTTTAATATCTGTTATATCACTTGCTTTTATAGAACTATTATTACTTGTATATGTTAAATTCATTTCATAACCATTAAGGGTTCCATCTATTAAAAACAGTTCTTCAACATATACATCTCCATTTTCTTGTACTTCGGCATTAATATAATATTGCTCAATATCATAATCTACCGCTATACAAAATAACGGAAATGCTAAATATGTTATAAATATAAATAATATTTTTTTCATAACTCACCTACTTTAAAAAAAGGCGTTTAGCACGCCTTAAAATTTAACTTGAACATTTTCTCTTTCAGCTTCAGCTGCTTCAAAGAATGTTTCTTTTGTAAATTTAAATATGCTAGCTATTATATTACTTGGTACCATTTCTACTTTGTTATTGTAAAGTAAAACTGTGTCATTATAAAATTGTCTAGCACTCGCAATTTTGCTTTCTGTTTCTGTTAATTCTTGTTGTAAATGTTGAAAATTAGTATTAGCTTTTAAATCTGGATAACTTTCTGTTAATGCAAAAAGTTTTGAGATTGCTTTTTCTAAATCACCATCTGCTTTCATTTGGGCTTCAGGGGTAGTTGCAGATACATAAGTATTTCTAGCTTGAATTACAGCTTCTAAAGTTTCAGATTCATGTTTAGCATAGCCTTTAACAGTTTCAACTAAATTAGGGATTAAATCAAATCTTCTTTTTAATTGAACATCGATTTGAGCCCATTGATCTTTTACTCTGTTTCTTAATCCTACTAAAGAGTTATAAGTTGAAAATATCCATGCAACTAATAAAAGTATTACTATTACTATTCCAATTATCCACCACATAATATCATCCTCCTAAAATAATTTTATCATATATTTGTAAATTATTACACTATTTTTTATCTAAATTTGTTAAATTTGTAAAGGATTTAAGTCTATATCTATATAATTATCTTTTATACTAATAAATAAACTATCTAATTCTTTTAAAACTTTTATTAATTTATCATCATATTTGTATTTGATAATAATTTGCATTCGATATTCATTTTTATATTTTAAAATAGCTGCAGTTGTAGGCCCTAATATAATTGTTTCTTTGCTTAAATTCTTTGATAAATAATATTTGGCTTTCTTTGCATTTTCTAATGTTTTTTCATAATCCTTACCTATTATTTTTATACTTACTAAATAATAATATGGAGGATATTTTAATTTTTTTCTAAAAAACATTTCTTGTAAATAAAATGCATTATAATTATTTTCTTTTACACATTTCAAACAAAAATTATCAGGATTATATGTTTGAATTATTACTTCTCCTAATATGTCACTTCTTCCCGCTCTTCCTGCAACTTGATTTAATAATGCAAATGTATTTTCACTACTTCGATAATCGGGAATGTTTAATGTCGTATCGGCATTTATTACTCCTACCAAGGATACTTTTGGAAAGTCTAATCCTTTACTAATCATCTGCGTTCCTAATAATAAATCATATTTGTGTTCTTTAAATTCCTTTATTATCTTTTCATGCATACCCTTGTTTCTTGTTGTATCTTGATCCATCCTTACTACTCTAATCCCCGGAGATAGTTCTTTTATTTTTTCTTCTAATTTTTCTGTACCTAAACCATAATAATTTAAACTTTCTTCTTGACATTTTGGACATCTATTTGCTTTTTTTATTTGATACCCACAGTAATGACAAATTAAATTATTTGTACTTTTATGATATGTTAATGTTATATCACAATTAGGACATTTGTAGGTATAACCACAATTGCTACAAGTTATAAATGTTGCAAAACCTCTTCTATTAAGAAGTAATATTATTTGTTCTTGTTTTAATAATTTTTCTTTTATCTTTTCTTGTAATAAATCACTAAATATTGTATTTCTCTTTTTTATTTCTTCTTCCATATTTACTATATGGATTTTTGGTATCTTAGCTTCACCTACTCTTTTTGTTAATTTCAATAATTTGTATACATTTTTAAAAGCTCGGGCAAAACTTTCTAAACTTGGTGTTGCACTGCCTAAAACTAATGGTATATTATTATATTGACTACGATAAATGGCAATATCTCTAGCATGATATTTAGGTGTGTTATCTTGTTTATAACTATTACTATCCTCTTCATCTATAATAATGATGCCAATGTTTTTTAAGGGAGCAAATATAGCACTTCTTGTACCTACTACTATTTTTACTTTGCCTGCCATTATTTTTAAATATTCATCATATCTTTCTCCAGGTGATAAAGAACTGTGTAATATTGCCACATCACTTCCAAAGGCTTCATAAAAACGAATGGCTATTTGCGTTGTTAAACCTATTTCTGGTACTAACATAATCGCTGTTTTTCCCATATTAATTACTTTTTCTATCCATTTAATGTATACTTCTGTTTTTCCACTACCAGTTATTCCATATAATAAATAGGTTTGATACTTATTAAATTCTACTTGGTCATAAACTTTTAGTTGTTCTTCTGTTAATTCTTTTTTGATAATGTTTTTATTATTAATATTTATCCGATATCTTTTTTCTTTTTCAATTTCAATTAATCCATTTTCCTTTAATGCTTTTAAAATATTACTATTAATCTCTTTTTTATTTATTTTATCACTTAATAATTTTTCTATTATTAATATTTGTTTTTTTCTATTGGGATATTTTTTTATATATTCTTGTGCTATTTTAATATCTTTTATTACTATGTATTCATCATATAAATCATAATTACTCGTTTGTTTTTTTATTTTTAAACTACTTGGTAACATTGTTTGATATGCCGTTATTAAATTACATAATGTGCTATCCGCTAAATATTTGCCTACATCTAATAATTCTTTACTTAATACTAATTCTTTATTTTCTATTCTAATTATTTCTTTTATTTCAAATTCATTTGTTATTTCTTTAGTTATATCAATTACTATACCAAAAACTTCTTTATGGTTAAAAGGTACATAAACTTTCATTCCTATTTTTATTTCCAATTCTAAATCTTTAGGAATTTTATAAATAAATATTTTATTTAAAGATTTTACCGGATATTCAATTATTACTTTTGCATACATAAACTTATTTTATCAAAACCCAAATTAAAAAACAATACTATTTTTTGAAATGCACCCATTAGAGTAGATACAATAAAAAAACAAATTTAATCATTATGATATAATACACTTCCGAAAGGA
>CALVIZ010000029.1 GCA_944331865.1 uncultured Bacilli bacterium
AGAAACATACTTACTATTATAATCACACTTATTGCCGTTTTCCACTAAAAACGGAATTCCAAATGAAAATTAACAGGTTTGATATTTTTTTGCATTATCCTCTAGATTTCAAAGAACAAATATAGTATAATTTAATCGTCAAATCTTAATTGAAAGTTTAAATTTATTTCAATAAGATTTGGGGATTTTGAAGTAAGTGAGTCGAGGATAAAAACACTTACTTCTTTTAATTTGAGTTTTAAATCCCTAACAATAGAATGACCTTTTTCTAATAATTGTCTAAAAGTATGAGCAAATTGAATAAAAAAGTAATGACATTTTAATGCATTATCATTTCTACTGCACATGTGAGTTATACAAAAAGTGCGATGCTTTTGAGTATAGAATCCTTCATTTTCAATTTTCCAGCGTTTTCTACCAATAGCAACAATTTCTTTTATATTATTATTGGTGACTAAGATATTACTTATATATCGGAAATTTTTTTCATAAGTATGTCCTTCGTTTTGGACATACTTAAAAACATGAAGAATATGTTTGCTATATTCAATATTAGTAGATAAGTAATAATGTTTGTGCGTTGTTTCGTTTTCAAGAGCAATATTACCCTCAAAACATTCGTTAATATGTTTTAGCCTATCGGGTTTCAAATTGAAAATATAAAGCCAATGATACTTTTCGCAAATAGAAATAATTGGAGAAGTAGCATATAAAGCATCACCAGTAATCAAAAATTTTTGTTTAGGATAATTTTTCTTTATTCTTTTTACCATTCTTTTAAAAGCATTTGTTTCACAATCTTGCTTCTGCTTTTCACTATTGATTTTTTCGTTTTCGATAAATTCTGAATCTAAACTAATTACTATAGGTCCAACACATAATTTACATTCCAAAACGTATTTATAATAGGTAGTAACACCATCCTTAGTAGTTTTTGATAAACAATTTCCATTTAAATTATAATCATGATGAGATAAACCTGTGCCATCAAAAATTAATTGAAAAGCTCCATCAAATTTATATTTATCAAACATTTTTGATCTTATTAAAGATTTAACAATATATTTTTGAATTAGTCTCAATTCATCAATATTAACATTGATGAAAACATCTTGGATAGTTTCCCAATAAGGTAATTCAATTAATTTTTCATTACAAATAGATGAAATGTTATCAATAGTATTTTGGGTATTAAAATTATCAGTTAAGGAAGCCATACTTGTAAGTCCACACAAAAGAGCAAAAAGACGAGTGACACAAATAACTTTCATAGAATAAGTAACATAGGAAGAATTTCTTTTATCAGATAAATTGGCAAATTTATCTAAAAGTTCAGGAAAGTATTTTTGAATTATCTCAAATAATTCTTTTACCAGTTTTTTATCATGTCTCAATTTTCTTTTCCATTCACGATTCACTATTATCAACTACCTTTATTGTAGTTATTATATCAAATTTATTGCGAAAAAAATTTACTCTTTTTTTCTGTTTGTACATATTAAATTTGCTCATTTTATACAGTTATGTTATTATATATATAGTAGGTGATGATATGCGAAGGACAATACTATTTTTAATAGGAATAACAATTGTAATATTAACAATAGATTTTCTATTATATATAAGATTAACTAAACTTAATGTAGTAATTGAAAAAGATATTACAATTAGTCAAAATTCAAAGAGAAATAATTTAGATTATATTAAAAGATACAGCAATGGTGAAATAGTAGATGAAGAAACTCAAATAGATACTAATACAACTGGTGAAAAACAAATTAGTGTAACATTTAAAGATAATTTTGGTAAAAAAGTTACTTATAATTATGAAGTATTAGTTATAGAATAACATATAATTAATTATGATTAAATTAAAGATAAATAATAAACATTTAGTAATTATTAAAAAATGTATAACTTATATTGATGGTTATTTAATAGTTAATAAAACTTACTCTTTGCCACAAAATTATGGTAAAAAATTAAATAGAAAATTAGTAAAAGCATTTAATAAAATGAAAAAAGATGCCTTAAAAGAAGAAATTAATTTAAAAATATTAAGTGGTTTTAGATCATTTGATAGACAAAAAGAAATATACAATAATTATATAAAAGAAGATCCTAAAAATGCTGATAATTATTCAGCAAGGCCAGGTCATTCAGAACACCAATCAGGTTTAGCAATTGATATAAATAATGCATCAGATGCATTTATAAATTCAAATGAGGCAAACTGGTTAGATAGAAACGTTTACAAATATGGTTTTATATTACGATATCCCAAGAATAAAAGTAATATAACTGGATATAAATATGAACCATGGCATTATCGTTATGTAGGTAAAAAATTAGCAAAAAAATTATATAATAATGGTTTATGGGAAACTATGGAAGAGTATTTTGGAATAGAAAGTAAGTATTTATAAATCAAATAAAATATGATATAATTCACATAAGGAGGATCTATGGAAACAGAAATTAAAATTGGATTTAATGATAATGTTGAAAGTGCGGTTTATTTACTTTTGGCCGCAAAAGCAAGAGGAGAAAAGGCTTTTATTGATTTTGATGGGCATATTTTACATTCTGATACTGTAAGTATGGATTCAGCATTTAAAGAAATATTGGGTTATACAAAAGCAGAATATGATCAAAAAGTAAAAGAATTGGAAATTGAACAAGAAAGAAGAATAGAAGCTAAAAAGCAAAGAGCTGAAAGCATGATAACACAATGGATTGAAAAAGGAAAGCATTTAATTTACCCAGAAAAATATGAAGATTGGGAAAGATGTGTTGTATTAGAAGCTAATGATTCCTTGTACTATGGAACTACATTAGATTATTCATTAGAAATAATGCAAGCATTAGAAGATGGTAAACCTTTAGAAGAAGTAATTAATATTTATAATAATCAAGGTCATTCTGGTGGTTCGACAGGAACAACACAAAGAATAGTTTTTAGTTTTTCTAAAAAAGGTCCTGAATTTATTGAAACACTACTTAATGATGAACTATCTCCAGAACTTAAAGAAAAAATAGAAAAAGAAAAACAAGAAAATAAAACTTTAGAACAATTACATTTAAATCAAAATGATGGTTCTAAAAGACACATGTAATTAATTTAATGAGACTTATGGACAATTATTCTATAAGTTTTTTAAATTAACAATTATAAAGAACATGTCAATAGTATTGGAAAATGTCTCAAAAAAAATTAAACATTAGCGGGAAAATATTCTCGTTTTTGTTTGTAATTTTACAACTTATTCAATTGAAGTCAATAACAAGCTCATTACATTCGTGCTACGCATTATTGACTTCAATTATCATAAGTTATAGTATAATCACTAACAAACAAGAATCTATAATTTAAGCATATTTGTGTTTATAATGACTTTTATACATTTGTTTTTTAAAGGAAGAAAGTTTCCAAGGGTGTATCAATGGTGGAATATATTTTTTCTTTTCTTTTTCCTCTAAAACATTATCAAATTCTTTAGAAAATCTTTCATTTCTGGATAGTTCTCTAAGTCTAATACTTGTTCATCAATAGTAACTAGTAATTCTCCATTAAATGCTTTAATAACTAGGCACTCAGTTTTTGGAGCAAAACATTTTAATTCTTGATCTAAGTATGGTTGATAATATTTACCATAATATTTAATAGAATTACCATTATCTATTTTTCTAGGTGTTAAAACAGCAAGAGTGTAGTTAATTTTATCTAAACTAGGTGATGTTTCAAATACTGATTCAAACTTCTTATAGTCCATTGCAAATCTTTTATTAAAATCAGGTACAAATATTTCAATTAAATACTTATTTGCATCATTAATAGTAGTAATACCATTTAACTTTAATTCATTAATAAGTCTGCCCTGGAAAGTACCATTAGTTCTTTCGATAAGCCCCTTTGTTTGTGATATAGAAGAAGTTTCAAGTTCTATACCTAATTGTTTACAAGCATATCCGTATTGAGTTAAAACATCTTTATCAGATGTACGTTTATCAGGATTTAAAGACATATAGTTAAACACAGTACGATTATCTGTAAATAATTTATAAGGAATGCCATAATTAGTAAGTATTTGATAGAAAAGATGATAATATCCATTAAGGGTTTCTTGTTTATCAAAGTATGCCCCAACTATAGTAGAAGTAGCTTTATCTATAGCAAGATGTAGGCAAGTTTTCTTATCACCAAACCAATTATGAATAGAACCATCTTGTTCAATAATTTCACCAAAATATTTAGGCTTTTCACCTCTAGGATGTGAATCTTCTAAAGCCATTTCATGGTTTACAATTGTTTTAATTTGTTCATCATCCATAGCAATATTAATTTTCTTTTCTTCAAATAACTTTTTCTTAGCAAACTCTCGTTTAGTTTTCTTTCTAGCTTTTGGAGATAGTATTCCTTCTTTAGTTAAAGTATTATAAACAAATTTATAGGAAATCCTAAAATGTTCTTTTTCAATTAGCCATTCATAGAAATGTTTAAAATTCCAGTCTTGATATTTATTCTTATAAAGGAGTATAATATCTTCGGAGATTGACTTATCTAATGTATTAATTGGTTTTCTGGAGCGATTGCCATGTACAAATGTAGATTTGCCTTTCTCCTTATATTTAGCAATTAAACGATCAACTTGACGTATAGTTATAGATAATTTTAAAGCAATTTTCTTTTTATTGCCACCATGTTCTACATGTTCTTTAATTATTTCATATTTTAATTGTTCATTCATTCTTAATTCGACCTTTCTCATTTTGTCACCTCGAGTGACATATTATATTGCTAACACTTAAGACATTATCACATACTAATCAAAAATAATTAACAATAATTAAACTACAAATAAAAACTAATTGACAATAACCTTTTAGATATGTTACAATATACGACAATTGCGGAACAATGGGGGTTGTAATATAACTAGATATAAGTATTAATCTCATTGTACGCACAATGAGATTTTTTAGGGGGCATCAAAAATGGAAGGCAGAACAAAACTCAACTACGGTAGTAGTGGATTAATTACAATGAAAGATATTAATTATATGATTAATATAATTAATTCTGATTTAAGCGAAGAAGAAAAAGCTATAAAACTATATTCTTTTTGTAATCTACATAGTTTAACAAGTAATAAAGACCTTTATAATACTTTAAAATTAGAACAAGTAGAAAAACTTGAAGAATTAATAAGAATTTATAGAGATTATGAATTTAAGGGCTTATTTAAAAGTGCTAAAAATCGTTATAAATGTACTTTAGAAGAAATAGCATTAAGGTTAAAAAAAATAAATTTAACATTTGAAATTATGAATTCTGATGATAATGATTATATTAAAGCAGAACAATTATTATCATTATTTAAGAGTGCCGAAGAATTTAGAAAATCTTATACTTTATTTAAGAAATATGGTAAAAATGACGAACGATTAAGTTCAGCAAGATTAGCACTTGATAACTTTGATACATTATATGCCAAATTTAAAGAATATGAAGAAAAGGATATTATTGATAGTGTTAAATATGTATTAAGGTTTCAAAACTACTTTCAAAATTATGCTTATGCTAAATTTGTAATAAGTTATTACATAGAATCGTTGGAAAGTTATAAGGAAAGTCAATTTTTATCAGAATTAGGAATAGATAAATATACATTTAATTTTTGCATTTCAACAATAAAAGAATTAGATGTTGATTTATATTTAAAATATTTAGAAAAAAGAGAATTAAATCAAAAAAAACTTAATATTAAAAACGCTAAAATTATTGATGATTTAGCTAATGGAATAAAAACGGGTTTATTATCAGATGGAACACAATTTGATTTATTAGAATTTATAAAAAGAATTCCTTTTAAATTTGATAAAAATTTTGTAAATACATTAACAGATTTTATGAAAAAAAACAATTCCCAAAATTTTGGGGTTATTATGTCATATATAAATAGTAATAGATTAAATAAAGCAAAAGGTTTACCTCTTAATTCATTTTATATAAGAGAATTATATAATATTAAAACGACAGTAGGTGGTATAGAAATTACTGATGAAGATATAGATATTATTTTTTATTATTTAAAAATAAACAATATACCAATAACTAGCAAAACATATATTCTTATCAGGGAAAAAATATTAAATGGCGAAATTACATTTGAATCAGTTAGAAGACAAACTGAACAACTACATGAAGAAAAAAGGAAGTCAAGAATATTAATTCCAAATAATAATCAAAGGATATTAGTATAAATAGAAAATAATAAATTATAAAAATGCGATATACTAAAGCAACATTGATTTACAATAACTTTTATGCTATACTTCAGTCATAACAGCGTTGAGGTGAATTGTATGAATTACTATATAAAATATTATAGAAAAGAATATATAAATAAAAGTCAAAAAAGATATAATAACTAGAATAAAGGGGGAAACATGTTTAGAAATTTGAAAATTACATCTTCAAAATTTTTATGCAGCATATGTTTTTCATTATGTTTTTTTACTTTTATGTTGATTGAAGCTTTTATTAACGAACGCAGTGTTATTTTTTTTGGATGTAATGTTGTAAATATTGTATATACATTAGGACTAGTTTTTACAGGATTAGGATTTTTATCTTTTTCATTTTTATGTAAGATTTGTAAATCAGAAAAATTAAAGAAAATAATAATATTTATTAATTGCACACTATGTCTTTTAGTAAATATTATATTAGCATTATCTAACCAACCTATTGTTTTTTTAATAAGTTCAATGTTAGCACTATTATTAACGGGTAATATAAGTTCATACATATATTATAAAATGGCTATAAATTTTAAAGATAGCAAATATACTGGAAGAGTAATTGGTATAGGAATGGGTATAGCAATTATTTTACAATATATAGTTCAAAATCTAATGCCACAAACAATTATTTTTATAATAAGTATATTATTAAATATTATATTTGTTATATATTATATGTTTAGAAAATCAAAAGATATAAACTCTAATAATGTAATTGCAAATTTTTATAGTATAGAAAATAATAATAAAATGATTAAGGCATTAATAATTGCAGTTATTTTAATGAGCCTTGTTGCGGGGATGATAGATAGTGTATTAACATCATTTAATGCTACAAAAGAATATGACATATATAATGGAGTAAGATTATTTTATGCACTAGGTTTAGTTCTTGCTGGATTTATTGCAGATACAAAAAGTAGAATATATTTACCACTTGCAACACTTTGTGCAATATTACTATCATCAATTTGCATATTTTTCTTATCTGAAGAAATTAGTTATTTTGCGGGGACGGCATTAATGTATTTATACAGTGGTTTTTATGTAATATTTTTTACTATAATGTTCCTTGATTTTGCTCCGAATAGTAAATGCCCAGAGTTATGGGCAAGTATGGGACGCATTATTCGTAGTTTTACAGTTGCAGCAACAATAATACCAGCGATAAATATATATAATGCTGTAGGAAATATTGCATTAGCCACAATAAGTTGTTTACTTTCAATTGCAATTATGCTTGTATTATTACCATTTATTAGCAAAACAGTTAATTATTCTAAACAATCAAATAATCATTTTAACAAATTAGAAATTATACCACAAGAACGATTGAAATTATATGCTGAACATTGCTTACTTACCCCTCGTGAAACAGAAGTATTAGAAAAACTAATTACGACTGATGATGATTTACAAGGAATTGCTGATAGTTTATATATATCAAGAAGAATGGTTCAACGATATGTTACTTCGATTTATGAAAAAACGGATACAAAAACACGTCATGGACTATTTCAAAGTTACATTAATTTCACTATAAATTAATTTTAAAAGATGATAAAAACGTTATCATCTTTTTATATAAAATAATTATTTTATAAACTTTTTTATCCTCTAATAAAAAATGGCACACATACGAACTATACAATTGCTATCTTTTTTAATATAATTTATTAAAAAGAAGAAGGAGGAACATGCATGAAAAAGTTTCTTTCGTTTTTCAACTACAGAGGAGGGTTATGGTTTTATATATCCTTATTCGGATTAACAGTATGTCCTATTATAATTTCAGCACTTGTAGTAATTATAAAAGGATCACTTTTAGGTGAAACAGGAATTTTCTTTACACAATTACTAGGCTTATTAATTGGTTGGATACTTTTTAGTTTTGCATTAGGATTTTCTTTAAATAAAGATTACACTTATAAAAAAGGATTACAACAATTACCAAAGCAATTATTAAATGGCGTTTTACCAATACTTGCAATTTATGTAATGATTGAATGGTTATTTACAATGTCTTTATCACAAATGCTATTGTCGGTATATATATTTGTATCATTCATTGAAACATTATTATTTATACCAGTTATCTATCGACTTGCTCTTTCATCAAGATTAAATGAAGAAGATTTATTTTTAAAAGACTCAGCAATGTCATTTTTAATGCACCACATAAAATTATGCTTATTATCAATTCTTTGTTATTTTATATCAAAACAAGTTGGTGCATTATTATCCAATTGGTTATTTAACATGGAAATATTTATTCCTTTATCTAGACAATTTATAGTAGATATATTTATTGTTGCAATACAATGGTTAATATTACTTCCAGTTTTTAAACTAGCAACCAAAGAAATTACTAAACCAACAGATAAATTAAAAAGCAAAGAATATAAAAAACAAGGCTTTAAAGAAAAACATATTAAACCGGGATTAGTAGTAGATTCAATATATTTTGTTATTTTCGTTGGATTTATGATTACTTGCATTTATAACATTCAAACAAATCCTAAAAATATAGATGGCTCAAATAGAGGATATTTAGCGATATCTTCAATAGATGATTGTATCGCTATTGGTGATGAAGCATTTGCTAACAATGATTATATAGCTGCATCTATATATTATGATTATGCTAAAACACTTATTGCAGCATGGCAAGGATATCTTTATGATGAAAATCTTTTACAAAAAACATTAAATACCAATGAAACTGATGCGGAAATAATTTTACTTTCGGCATTAGCAACAGATAATCCTGAAGGTTATATAAAATATTTTATTAACAAAGAAGTTGATACAGATTATTTACTAGAAGCTTTAATTTCATTTGATGGCGTTAAAGGCAAACGTAAAGCACTACATCAATTAGTAAGTCGTGGTATAGTTCAAAAACGTTTTGTATTTCCAAACACTTTAAGTAAAAAAGAACTTGCTGATTTAGAAAAAGCAATAACTATAGCAAATCGTTTAATAGAAAGACGCAGTATAGTTGAAGCATATTATTATTTATTACGGGAAGGAAACACTAGTACAAAAGCAGTTCAAATAGCATGTGATCTAGCCAATAAATATCCTGATGATTTTTATTTACAAACCTATGCAACTGAGATTATGTGGTACACTACTGAAGCTGGTGGTAATTATATAGATGAAGATATATTAAATAGGTTTGCTCAAATGCTTACCCAAAACACTACTAAAGAAGAAACCGATAAGATTTTGGCTGTAAAATTTTTTGTTTCAAGAATATATATGAATACATCAAGTAGTGAAAAAGCCCTTGAATTTTTTGATAGTTTTTTCCCTGAAGTTACCAATTTTGAAACAGATATGATTAAAATATCATTGCTTCACAATGATAGACAATATGATAAAGCATTAGAACTTGCTCAAGAATATGCTAAAAGTAATCCTGATGATGTAGCAAACAACAGTTATCTTGCGGTTGGCATGTTACCTCGTGATGCTGATGTAGCAATTGAAAGTGCTTTAAGATTAGCAAACACAATTAAAACCTCAAAAGATGCAGAAGAAATAGCAGCAGCTGATGCAGGAATTGGAGTATTTTTTGAATATATATTTGGTTATTACAATGCCCCAAATTCTAAATTTTGTGGATACAAACAATTTTATTCATCGGAATTTAGTGAAGAACAAAAGCAAAAATTACAAGATGATTTAATAATTGGTACCTATCTTAAATTTAAGGAATCTAAAGATTATAATGAAGGTATTCAAATAATTAATGAAGTTATTGATAAATATCAAAATGTTCCATATGCTCTTTATGAAAGAGGGTATTATGAAAATAAATTATCACAATATTCTGAAGCTTTAGAAGATTTAAAGAAAAGCTTAGAATTAGATCCTTTAAATGCATTTGCGTATATAGCACTTGCTGAAGCGTATGAAGGAGTAGGAGATTATGCTAGTTCATTAAAAGCAATTGAAGAAATGGATTTAGTACTTGATGAATTAAATTATTCACCTACGATAAATGAACGGGGAATTGCTGTATATATAAGTGTATTTTTAAATAACACTAAACATGCTATGTATGAAGAACGCACGGATTCTCTTTTGAATAATAATGATCAAGGAGGAAAGTGACATGATAAAAAAAATAATTATAATTATTACAGCAATAGATTTTATATTTATATTAATAAATAGTTTTACATTATTTGGAGTTATAGCACTAATACTTTTAGTTGCATCATTTATAGGAATACAATTTTTTGAAAAAGGGTTTAATGGAAAAATGCCTCAATTTTGTCTAGGTGTATCAATAGTAGCATTGTTACTTGGTACTATTTTGGGAAACCCATCAACATTAGTATTTAGTGATGCAACAGATATAGACCAAGAAATATTAGAAGAATATTATGAAAAAAATCATATTCCAGATGCTAAAACAATTGCTCAAATAGAAAATCTTATTGAAAATGAAAAATATGATGAAGCAAAAAATATTATAAATAAGTTACCATATTGTAATGAAAAAATTAAATTACAAGGAAAACTATTGCTTGCTCAAGATGATAATTACAATGCTGGAAATACACTATCTCAAATAAAAAATAAAGACAAAGAAAGTTATGAAATGTTATTAAGAGCAAGATTATTTCAATACAAAGGTAAAGTAAATAATACAATTTGTGATATTGCACAAGATGCAGCGTATGATTATCCTTTTGAACCATATTTTATGTACATGGCTGGTTACACATGTTATGAAACAGATAAATACATTCAAGCGGCGTATTATTTAGGAAAGACTTTAGAGATGGAACCAGATAATCCATATGCCAATTACTATTATGCTTTAACTGCCTATGTATTAGGGGATACTGATCAAAGTTTAGAATATCTCGATTATGCATTAAAATGTGCTAAAAATGAGGGCGGTTATGAAGAACTTATTGACTCCATTTCAGAGTATAAAACTCTAATTAAGGAGGGTAAAGAATGAAAAATAAACTACTAAGGGAAAAAATAAATTTTTTATTAGTTATTATTACATCATATAGTATTTTTTGCCTTTCAATATTAAATGCTAGTGCCCAAACTTTAGGTAGTGCTCATAGAGATTATGTAAATTCAACTAATTCAAATGTTGATGGACATACTGCATCTAGCCAATGGCGAGTTCATGATCGAGCTAACACGGGAAATTTTGCAGAAGATTTAAAACAAGAATGGCAAAATTTATGTGATTCATTTAATTTTAAACCACGTGATGATTCCACATCTAATAATATGAAACCAGTTGATGCCGTTAAACCATTTATTCAAAACAAAATAAAAGATGAAATAAAAAATACAAATTTAAATGATATAACAGATGCTATTAAAAATTTTGGTAGAAACAGTGATAGTTTAAAAGATGCAAGAGAAAATAGCAACCATGGTAATGAAATTAATTATAATAATCTAGTAGATAAGGCTAACAAGTATATTAATAAAACAGAAAATATAGTTACCTTTACCAATTCAGAACACACTCATTCGTTTATGAGATGGACACATTATACTTTAAAAGGAATGGGTCTTGGAACATCAAATATAAAACAAGCAAGTGCAGCAGATGCAGCAGTAAGTAATATGTTAGACCTTATGGGTAATGATGTATTTACAAATTATATGAATACTCACACTAATAAACCACTAGATCTTTTAGATGGCATAACTGAATATGGTGATAATATAGCTTATAAGATGATGTCAAACACATTTACACCACAAGATATTGTAGGCCCCGACAAAGATGGAAGTCATGGAGCTTTAACAAGACCATTACCAACAATAAATGAACAAAACAATAAATTTTTACGAGAATTAAGTATTATTAAAAAATTGCCACAAGATATTTTTGATTACTTTACAAAGAACTTTATTAAAGATCTTGGTAAATTAGTTAACAAGTCATGGGATAGTTTATGGAAAAAGTTTTCCGATTTATTTAAAACAGACACAAAAAAGAAAACTGGACCTGGTGATGCGAGAAACCTTCCGGTTTTACAAACGGCAATTAAACCAAATATTTATCTATATCCAACTGAAGAAGAAGAGATAATTGTTCAATTTAAAAATCCCGAATTACTTGAAACTGTTATACCAGAATATAAAGGATTTTGGCAAGCAACAGCAAAACCAAATGGGAACCTTTTAGTGGATGGAGAAAATTATGGATATTTGTTCTATGAATCAGACACTTCAGCATTACATATGCAAAAAGAAGAAGGCTGGATTATAAAACCAGAGACAAAAACTCAACAGTTAGCTGAAATTGCAACAAAATATAAATTTAATGAACAAGAAACAAAAGATTTTGTTACCTTCTGGTGTACAAGACTTGATAATAATGTATCATACATTATGTATCCACAGCATACAGCAACAATAGATGCTTTAATGCCTATGGAAGTTACTCCAGTACCTGATACCATTTTCCGAGTATGGTTCTTATTTGCTCCGGTATCTAGTGATTTAGACACTTTAAAAGATCCAATAATTAGTCCAATAGAACGAAATGGATTTACAGTAACAGAATGGGGTGGAATAATTATGGATTAAAAATATATATAAAAATATATTAATAGAGAATAACAAAAATGCTAATTAATAAATATCAAAAAATCAATTTAAAAGAGAGGAGAATTATGAAAAAAATAATGATTTTAACCCTAATGCTAGTAATGATGTTTTCACTTACTGCATGTGGTAATAAAGAAAAGAATAATACAAATAATAATGAACAAAAAACAATTACAGATTTAGGATTTAAAGATGTTAAAGCAATACAAAATTTTGTAGATAATTTTAACAATAAATATCCTGGATATTATGCATACATGGTAGAAAGTGATGCAAACACTTTAGAAGGAACTACTTTTAGTAGTCAAGGATATTCAGTTTATCGTATATTAATATGGAGCGATAGAAATGCCGAAAATAATAAGGATAGTCTAGGAGACTATAATGGAAATAGTCATTTTAACAACTTAAATATAAGACTTATTTACAATCCTTCAGGACAATTAGTTTTACTTAAAACATTATACTTAGTTAGTAACAGCGTGTCTTATTTTAAGAACGATGATCAAGCTACATATGATGCTATGATGGCTGTTTTAAATGAACTTTTCCCAAAAAATACTGAAGAACAAAATCAAAAAGTTTATGAAAATTTAAGATTACCTAAAGTTGAGGCTATTGATAGTTTTGAACTTAAAAGTAACTATGAAAGCAAAGTTGACTTAGTGGAAGACTTTATGACGCATTGTGGATATACTATTGGAGATTCAGTAAGCACAATATTAGAATATGACTTTAGTGGTGAAAACTATCGCTTAATAGTAAATCCTCTTGGTTCATATTCAAATAGTGAATATGTTATCAATTGGGATATAGCTTTTGCAACACCTGATGACTTTTTAGCATATGAATCAGCATTAACTATGCCATCTTAATAAATAAAAAAGTTATGAAAAATATTAATTAGGTATTTATTAAAAACATTGTTATTAATAAAAAAAGAATGTACAAATAATTTGATGTGAACCCCAATTGGTAGACATCATATAAAAAGAACCTTATCAGAAAAAAAATCAAGGGCGAACGAAGTGAGTTCATCTAAACCCTTGATTTTTGTTATGTAATTATAATATTTATTCAAATAAAGCTTGTCTTTATTTGTTATCTATAATACTAATTAATT
>CALVIZ010000030.1 GCA_944331865.1 uncultured Bacilli bacterium
ATCTAACGATTTTTTAAACCGTAACTACACCCGCCGAATATTTCGATAGTAGTTATCCTCGTCACCCTAAGGCCTGGCGCTAAGAAAAAAATATTACCTCCATCTATTTTTATCTTTGTTATATTATATTATAAAAAAATATCTTTTGTCAAAATTGCAAATTTATTTATTTCATAATATAATAAGGTTGGAGGATGTTATGAAGAAGAAAAAAGAAAAAGTTGAAGCAATTTTAGAAAAGAAAAACGAAATTACAGAAGATGAAGTAAAGTTAAATAAATATGATGATTTAAGTAGAACTTTAATATTGGCTTTATTTGGATTAGTATTATTACTTTTGCCAGAAGAATTTAATAAAATAATAGGTTTAATTTTAGGTGCTATTTTATTAATTGTTGGTTTAATTGGAATTATTAAATATATTATTTTAAAAGAATATAAGTTTACAGTAAATTTAGTTTCTGCCATATTGTATGCAGCATTGGGCATAATTGTAATTTTTTATCCTTTTTCAATAATTAATTTAATAACTATTTGTCTAGGTTTATATTTGGTTATTAGTGGGGTTATTAAAACTATTTTTAGTTTTACTTTAAAAAGAATTACTGATAAATGGATTGGTTCTTTAGTAATGGGATTAATTACAATAGTTTTAGGATGCTTATTAATATTTAATCCGTTTGCAAGTATTGCAATAACTAAACTTGCTGGAGCATTTTTAGTTGTTGCAGCATTATTTGATATTATAAATAATTTTATAATAGTTAAGCATTAATTAAATTTTAAAACCTTGCATATAGATAAGTTTTTAGATATAATTATGTAAGTAAATATAGGAGTGAATATATGCGTAAAATAATAGCTAGTTTAGATATTGGTAGTCATACTATAAAACTTGTTGTTGGAGAAGTAGTTAAACATAAACTAAATATTTTAGCATGTATTGATACTCCTGCAAGAGGAATTAAAAAAGGTTTTATAGTAAATCCAGAAAGTGCTATTGAAGCATTGGCAGATATTTTTAAAAAAGGAGAAGAACAATTAGGTATACCAATAAAAAAAGTAATTGTAAGCATACCTAGTAATGGTTTAAATTGTTTTTTAAGTGAAGGGTATACAACTATTAGTAATCCTGAAAAAATTGTTACAAGTAATGATATAGTTAGATCGTTGCAAGCAGCAGTTTATAACAAAATTATGGATAATCAAGAATTAGTTAGTATATTACCAACAAAATATTTAGTTAATGATACCGTTGTATCAGATTCACCACTTTCTATGAAAGCCGAAAAATTGAAAGTTAAAGCAGTTGTAGTAACAGTACCAAAGAAAAATGTTACTCCAATTGTTAAATGTTTAGAAAAAATTAATGTAGAAGTTGTAGATGTTACAATTGGAGCTTTAGGTGATTATTATGAATTTAAAAATTCTAAGAATAGTGGTGAAGTTGGGGCACTAATTAATATTGGTGCAAGTAAAACAACAGTATCTATATTTAACAAGGGAATCATTACAAGCAGTGAAATAATTGATATGGGTGGAGATAATATTGATTATGATATAGGTTATGTTTATAAAATAGGAAGAAAAGATGCTTTATATATAAAAGAAAATATTGCATTAGCTGATAAAAATGTAGCTCAAGTAAATGAATCAATTGTTGTTGAAGATAAAAATGGCGACAAAATTAAAATAAATCAATATGGAGCAAGTGAAATTGTGACATCGAGATTAGAAGAAATATTAAATTTAGCAAAAAAACAAATAAATCTCTTAACAAAAAAGGAAATTAGTTATATAATTGTTACAGGGGGAGTAACAGAAACGACAGAATTTAAAAATGTTGTTAATTATATTTTTAAAAATGCTGTTGTTGGAGAGGTTTTAGAAATTGGAGCTAGACATAATAAATTTGTTACAAGTGTTGGATTAATTAAATATTATGATAGTAGATTAAGACTTAGAAATAGAGATTTTTCAATATTTAATATAGAAGAACAAGAAGAATTAAGTGGAATACATAAAAAAGTAAATATTTCTGAAAATTCAATTTTAGGGAAATTATTTGGATACTTTTTTGATAATTAGAGGGAGAATGAATTATGAATGGATTACAGATGGATCAAATAGCCAAAATTAAAGTAGTAGGTGTTGGTGGCGGTGGATGTAATGCCGTAAATAGGATGATTGAAGAAGGAGTAAAAAGTGTTGAATTTTTTGTTGTAAATACTGATTTACAAGTATTAAATAATTCTTTGTGTCCTAACAAAATTCAAATAGGTAAAAATATTACTGGTGGAAGAGGGGCTGGAGCTAATCCTGAAGTTGGAAGAGCTGCAGCATTGGAAAGCAAAAATGAATTAGAAGAAGCCTTACAAGGAGCTGATATGGTATTTGTTGCATGTGGCCTTGGTGGTGGAACTGGTACTGGAGCTGCTCCAATAATTGCTGAAATTGCACAAGAACTTGGAGCATTAACTGTTGGGATTGTTACAAAACCTTTTAGATTTGAAGGCAAAAGAAGAATGGAAAATGCTTTAGTAGGTTTAGAAGAACTAAGAGGTCATGTTGATTCACTTATTATTATTCCAAATGATAGATTAAGGGATATAATAGATAAGACAACAAGTTTTGATGATGCATTTAAAGAAGTAGATAATGTTTTACATAGAGGTGTTCAATCGATTTCTGATTTAATTGCTGTAACTGGAGTTATCAATCTTGACTTTGCTGATGTTAAAACAGTTATGGAAAAAAGTGGAACAGCAATTATTGGTATTGGTTGCAATGCTGGTGAAAACAGAGCGATTGAAGCTGCAAGACAAGCAGTTGCAAATAGTTTATTAGAAGTAACTATTGAAGGAGCAACGAATGCAATAGTAAATGTAACTGGTGGAAAAAATCTTACATTATATGAAATTGAAGAAGCGGTTGAAACTGTTAGAGAAGCAGCAAATTCAGATATTAATATTATCTTTGGGGCTATAAAAAATGAAAATTTAACTGATGAAGTTATAGTTACAGTAATAGCTACTGGATTTGATGAAGAAACTGGAGAAGAAGCATTATTTAGTGATGAATTACCTAAAAGAAGACCAAAACAACAAGAAGTAGATGATGAATATGAAATTCCACCATTCTTAAGAAGTGATAATTATTAAAATAGGGTTGGTAAATAGTTAATTTAATAAATGAATTTATAAAAGAGTGATTTTAAAATCACTTTTTATAATGCTTTTAATTAAAATTGTATTTAATATAAATGTATAAAATTATTCAAAGATTTTATATCTCGTTTAAAAGTACAAGTTGTATATTAAATATTAATTAAATACAGTGTCATTTACAGTGACATTTAAAATCTAATAAATATAAAAAAAAAGTAATAAAATGAACTCTTACGTTAATAATGTCGATATTTAATATAAAAGATTTATTTTGTAAAGAATATAAGATAAAAGACATAAAGTGACAAAATATATAATTTATTTAATGTATAATTATTAAGTGATTAATAATGAAAATATATTTAGATTTAGTATTTATACTTAATTTTAGTTATGATTTATTACTTTTAATGACAGTAGATATTGTTTTAAAAAGATTTGTTAAGTTTAAAAGACTATTAATTGGAGCTTTAATTGGAGCTTTATCTTTAGGTATTTTATTTATTTCAATATCTAATATATTATTATTTATTATCAAAGTATTAGTAAGTATATTAATGTTATTAGTTGCTTTTGGTTATAAAAATATTAAATATATGGTAGATAATTTTATTTATTTATATATGATTAGTGTAATTCTAGGGGGTTTTTTATACTTTTTAAGTTTAGAATTTAGTTATAAAAATGAAGGTTTAATATTTTATTTTGATGGTTTTAGTATTAATTATATTGTTTTATTAATTATTGCTCCGATAATTTTATATTTATATATTAAAGAACATAAAAAAATTAAAAGTATTCATAATTATAACTTTAAAGTTAGTATTTGTTTTAAAAATGGAAAAATTTTAGAATGTAGTGGATTTTTAGATACAGGAAATAAGTTAAAAGATCCTATAACTAAAAAATATGTAATATTATTGTCAAAAAAAAAGTTAGCACCATTTATAAATATAAGAAGTCCTATATATGTTCCATATAAAGTTGTTGGTTTTAGTGGTTTAGTTGAATGTTTTAGTATTAGATATATAAAAATAAATAATTGTATTTTAAAAAACTACTTAATTGGAATAATACCGGAGGATATTCATAAACTTAATATGGATTGTATACTAAATTATAAGATAATGGAGGATATATGTTTAGAAAATTAATCGAAAAAATAATAGCAAAGTATAATGAAGTATTGTTTGTTGGGGCAACAGATAAATTACCACCACCATTAGGAAAAGAAGAAGAATTGCAGTATTTAATTAAGGCTAAACAAGGAGATATAAATGCTCGCAATATATTAATTGAGCATAATTTAAGATTGGTAGTTTTTTTAGCCAAAAAATATGAAAATACAACTTATGATATTGAAGATTTAGTTAGTATTGGATCTATTGGCTTAATAAAGGGAATTAATACTTATAAAATTGATAAAAATATAAAACTTGCTACTTATGCATCAAGATGTATAAGTAATGAAATATTAATGTTTTTAAGGAAAAATAAAAGAAAAAGAAGTGAAGTATCTTTAGAAGAGGCTCTTAATTATGATAATGAAGGTAATGAACTTCATTTAGAAGATATTTTAGGAACAGATATAGATTTAGTTCCTAGTGAATATGAAAAAAAAGTTGATAAAGAATTTTTAAAAAAAGAAATAGAATCTTTATCACCACGAGATAAAGAAATTATGACTTTAAGGTATGGTCTTAATAATACTTTGGAATATACTCAAAAAGAAGTTGCTGAAATGTTAGGAATAAGTCAAAGTTATATATCTAGAATTGAAAAAAAAGTAGTAAAGAAATTAAAACAAATAATGCGTTAATCTTTACTACTTAACATTTTATCAACAGATAAATTATATTTTTTACAAATAGTATATAAAAAATCTGTTTTGATAATGACTTTACCTCTTTCATAAGCACTCCATGTAGAACTAGTTGTATTTAAAAATTCAAAAATCTCTTTTTGAACTATATTATTTTTTTGGCGAAGCTTTTTTAAATTTTGACCAATTATTTTGGCATCAATATCTATTTGTTCATAGGTTGTAAGTTTGTCAGTCAAGCCCATAATATAGTCGAATGAAACATTAAATGTTTTACAAACAATGTTAAGTCGTAGTAGGGGAATAGTATCTCTTCCTATTTCCCATCCTGTATAAGTTGAACGATCAACTTTTAAAATATCTGCTATATTTCTTTGAGTTAATTCATTATTTTCACGAATTTTTTTCATTCTTTCAATTTTCATATATATCACTAATGTTATTTTCTCATTATTAATATTATTTACCGAAAAAAGTGGGAAAATACGAGAAAATATGTTATTATTAATAGGGAGGCAAAATGATTACAGTTACCAACGGATTAGAAAAAATTACCATAGATAAAAAATATTTAAAGAAAACAAAGCAAGGATTTTTAATAGTTCCCATAAATGATTATTGGATGATTAATTTATATATAATAATGGATAAAAATAATATTTCTAAAATTATTAAAGTATTACCTTTTGGGGATGAAATTTTAGAAAGTTTTATAAACTTAGAAAAAAGTAGTAATTTAGTAAGACTGACTGAAAAAGACTTTTTATGTTTTAAAAAATTATATGAAAATATGCAAAAGAAAACTAATTTAAAAAAAGATATTTATGTAGAAGCAATTGCTAAAATATTAGCTTTTGAATATTATCAAGCTAATATTTTAGAAGATTATTCTCTTTCAATGGAAGAAATATTTGATAATGAATTTAGTGATTTTAATAACTATAAAAAATATAGATTAGATATACTTGCTAAAGCTCAAGAATATTTTAAAAGTTTTTAAGTATTTGTATAAAAATTAATCCTTTCAAACAAAATATAGTTTGAAAGGAATTTTTATGGCAAAATATAAAGTAGATATTACAGGAATTAATACCAATGATATTAAAGTATTGACTAATGAAGAAATGAATCATTTATTTGTAAGACTTAAAAATGGTGATATTGATGCTAAAACTGAATTAATTAATGGTAATTTAAAATTAGTTTTAAGTATTTTAAGAAGTTATAATAGAAGTGATATAAATTTAGATGATTTATTTCAAGTTGGAGTTATTGGTTTAATAAAAGCAATTGATAATTTTGATTTATCATATGGTCTTAAATTAAGTACTTATGCTGTTCCCTTAATAGTAGGAGAAATTAAAAGATATATTAGAGATAATACTCAGCTTAGAGTCAGTCGTAGTATTAAAGATTTAGCTTATCAAATTATTAAATTTAAAGATGATTATATAAAAGAATATGGTGTAGAGCCAAAACCTAGTTTGATTAGTGAGAAATTAGGAATCGAAGAATATCAAATTGCTTTTGCTCTTGATGCTTTAAAAGATCCTACCAGTGTATTTGAACCAATTTATAATGATGGGGGAGATACAATTTATTTATTTGATCAAATAGCTGATAATAAAGATAAGAATAGTGATAAAGATATGCTAATTTCTTTAAGAAAAGCATTATTAAAATTAAAAAAAAGAGAAAAAGATATATTATTAGAAAGATATATAGTTGGTAAAACACAAATGGAAATAGCAAATAATTTAGGAATAAGTCAAGCTCAAGTTTCAAGACTTGAGAAAAGTGCTTTAGCTAATTTAAAAAAAATGATTAAATAGACATATAATTTAATGGTGGTATAATGTATTTAAGTGAATTACAAAATAAAGATATAATTAGTATTAATAATGGAATGAATTTAGGAAGAATTATAGATGTAGAAATTAATAGTGAAGGAAGAATTTTAAATTTTGTTGCTCAAGAAAAGAAATTTTTTCGTAAAGTTCTTAAAAATAGTGAACTTAGTTTTAGTTTTAAAGATATAGTTAAAATAGGAAAAGATGTTATACTAGTAAATAAGTAAAAAATATGTTATATTAAAAATATGAAAAAGAAAAGTTTAATTATTGCTTTATTTATTATAATATTAGATCAAATGATAAAAATATTATTAGATAATTTATTAAATATTAATGAATCTATAAAAATTATTAATAATTTTTTTTATGTTACTAAAGTATATAATACCGGGGCTGCTTGGAGCATTTTTAGTAATGGGACTATATTTTTAATAATTATAGCTATATTATCTTTTTTCTTTTTGTTATATTATCAAAAAAATTTTAAAGATAATTTAAGAAATACGATTGCTTTTGGATTAATATATGGTGGATTATTAGGAAATTTAATAGATAGAATAATATATGGTTATGTAATAGATTATTTAAGATTTATTATTATTAATTATAATTTTCCAATATTTAATTTAGCAGATAGTGTATTAGTAAATGGTTTTGTTTTATTGGGATATGCCATAATTAAAGGAGAAGAAAAAGTTGAAAATAGAAGTAAAAAACAGTCAAGATAGAATAGATAAATATTTAGCAAGTAACACTCTTTATAGTAGAGAATTAATAAATAAAATGCTTAAAGATGGTTATATATTGGTTAATAATAATATTGTTAAAAGTAGTTATAAAGTTAAAGAAAATGATATTATAGAAATAAAAGATGGTTATATTAAAGAAAATAATATAGTGGCTAGTAATATACCTATTGATGTAGTTTATGAAGATAAATATTTAATGGTTATAAATAAGCCAAGTGGTTTAGTTGTTCATCCGGGGAATGGAAACTATGATAATACCTTAGTAAATGGTTTAATGTATTATACTAATAATTTAAGTGATATTGGAGAAAAAGAAAGACCAGGAATAGTTCATCGTCTTGATAAAGATACATCTGGCTTGATGTTAGTAGCTAAAGATAATTTGACCCATGAATTATTAGCAGATGATTTTAAAAAACATAGTATACATCGAGAATATATTGCTTTGGTTGATGGGGTAATTGAAGTTAACAAAGGAACAATTGATGCTCCGATCAAAAGGGATAAAGATAATTTTTTAAAAATGAAAGTTGCCAGTGGAGGTAAAAGAGCAATTACTCATTTTATAGTCCTAAAAAGATATAAACATAATACTTTGCTAAGATTAAATTTAGAAACTGGAAGAACTCATCAAATAAGAGTACATTTAGCATATATTGGTTATCCAATTTATAATGATCCAATTTATAATAAGAAAGATAGTACAGAATTTGGTCAATTTTTACATTCAGAATATTTAGAATTTATTCATCCAATTACAAAAGAAAAATTAAATTTTCAAATAGATTTACCTAAATATTTTAAAGATTATTTAGATACTTTGGATGAATAAAATTAAAGTATAAACAAATGAATAAGAAATTACTAATAAATATGGTATTGATAAAAGTTGATAAAAACCTAATATTTTTTTAAATTCTTTAACTAATAGAGCAGAAAATATTAATAATATAAATAAAAATAGAGTTGCAAATAAAAAATTATGAAAATAGCCAAAGAAAAGAGCAGATGCTATATTTAAAATGTAGTTAGTAGCTAATAGAAAAATGGTGTTTTCATTTAGTAAATAAAAGTTTACTAATTTTAAGATTGGAAATAGTAAACAGAAAAGAGCAAATATGTAAAGTAGATAAAAAAACAAATTTATCACCTCTTTACTAAATATATGTTTTATTGTAAAATAAAAGAACGAGGAGATGTTTCATGGCTTCAATAATTATTCGAAAAAATGAACAAATTATGATGAGTTTAGTCCATTATTTTGTAACAAAAGAAAATTATTCTCCAATAAATGTTCAGGGAGTAAAAGATGAAATTTGGTTAGAAAATTTAGATGGGCCATATCGTGTAATTAGAATAAATTGTAATAATATTATTAATGAAGAACAATATAAATTTGATTTATTTAAAGTACAACATATAATAAGACAAATTAAAAAGAAAACTTTATCTTTAAAGATGAATGCCCTTAATATATGTTTATCTTTAGATAAAAAAGTTGAGCCTCATATTTTTAATAATATTGAAACAATAAATATCAATACATTAAATGATTTTAAAAAGAATAAAGAATTAAATGCAATATTTCCTGGGATAGGAAATGATTTAATAGATACTAAAGATGGGTTGGATTTAATATTAAATGTCACACATGATATTAATGAAAAAACATATAAAGACAATAAATTATTTGAAAAAGTTTTTTCACCTAAAAAAATAATTATGACTAAATTAATAATATTAATTTGTTTAATTATGTATATAATTACTAGTTTTTTTAGTACAGATATATTTAATATAGATATTAACACATTGATTTATTTTGGGGGAAATAATTATTTATTAGTAAGAAGTGGAGAAATATGGCGAATAATAAGTGCAGCTTTTTTACACGTTAGTATAATTCATTTAATAGTTAATATGTATTCTTTAGCTATTATTGGTACTCAAGTGGAAACCTTTATTGGACGTTTTAAATTTTTATTTATATATTTAGTAAGTGCTATATGTGGTAATTTATTATCTTTAGTTTTTACTCAAAATAATATTATTTCGGTTGGAGCTAGTGGAGCAATATTTGGTTTAATGGGAGCATTACTTTATTTTGGTTATCATTATCGTTTGTATTTAAGTAATGCCATTAAAAATCAAATTATTCCAGTTATAGTTTTAAACTTAATTTTAGGATTTATGGTTAGTGGAGTTGATAATGCTGCTCATATCGGTGGCCTTATCGGTGGTTATCTTGCAGCAATGGCAATTGGTATTGAAAATAAAAGTAAAGCAAGAGATAAAACTAATGGCTGGATAGTTTTATGTTTGTTAATTTTGTTTTTGCTTTATATAATATTTTTTATAAAATAAAAAAGGGACTTTGTTAAAGTCCTTTTTAAATACTTCTGTATAAACCAATTGCTTTTCCTAAAATGGTAATATTATCAAAAATTAATGGAGCCATTGTATCGTTTTCTGGTTGTAAACGTATGTGGTCTTTTTCTTTATAAAAAGTTTTTAGTGTTACTTCATTATCTTCTGTCATAGCTACAACTATATCCCCATTATTAGCACTAACTTGTCTTTTAATAATTACATAATCATTATCATAAATTCCTTTATTAATCATTGATGTACCACTTACATGTAATACAAAACATTCACCATTTTTAGGAATTAATGCTGTTGGAACATCAAAATACTCATCAGGTTGTTCAATTGCTAAAATAGGATTTCCAGCAGTTATTTTTCCTAAAAGAGGAACTTTTACTATGTCTTCGTTTTTTTCAATATATTCATTATCAACTAATAACTCGATAGATCTAAATTTATTATTAGTTGTTTTTAAATAGTTTTTACTTTCTAAATTTTTTAAATGAACAAAGACTGTTGCAGTACTGTTTAAACCAACTCCATCACAAATTTCCCTTATTGATGGGGGATAATTATGTTCAGCGTAATATCTTTTGATAAAATCTAAAACTAGTTTTTGTTTTTTGGTTAATAAATCTTTCATTTATACCTCCAGTTTTATTTTACAATAACTTTTGTCAAATGTCAAACAAATGTTTTGTTTTTATTTGACACGAACAAATATTCGTGTTAAATTTGTTTTAGAAAAGAGGTAATTGAGATGTTAAATGAATTAAAAAAGTATAGTGGAGTTTTATTCTTTTATTTAGTAATTATAGGAATGTTTTTCTTAATTAATCTTCGTTTTGAAGAATTAAATCAAAAAAATGATGTAATAACTTATGTTTTAAGTGAATAATTTTATTAGTAGAATAATTTTTGTATTTGTTGTATAATTACTTTGGAGATGGCTATGAAAAAAAGAATATTAATAACTTATGCTCCATATGGATCTGGACACAAATCTTTAGCATTAAATATATATAATTATTTTGAAGAATTTGGTAATTATGAAATAAAATTTTTAGATATTGCTAAATATTCTAATTTTTTAGGCAAAGTTACCATTAAAGCCTTTGATATTATAATTAAAAAAAGATTTTATAAAACTTTTAATTTTATTTATGATATCGCAAATAATAGGGTCGCTTGTGTAAATCAAATGCGTAATATGAAAAGATTATTTGATAATGATAAATTAAAAAGAGAAATTGTTTCCTTTCAACCAGATATTGTTATTTCAACTCACTTTGCTGGCTCAAATATAATTTCTTATTATAATAAATTAGGTTTAACTAATGCTAAAATAATGACAGTTATTACTGATTTTATGACTCATAGTTTTTGGTATAAAGATCATCAGAACCAAGATGCTTTAATTGTTGCCAATGATATGATTAAAAATATTATGGTAAAAAAAGGTGTCGATGCTAAAAAAATATATCCTTTTGGTTTGCCTTTTGATCGAAGAAAAATGCAGGATGTATTAAGCCGTGAAGAAGTATGTTTAAAATATAATATCGATATAACAAAAAAAACTTATCTATTTTTTGGCGGTGGGGCTGCTGGCAGTTTAGCAAATTATGAATATTTTAAAGCTTTAGTTAAGAAAAATTTTCCTATTAATCTTATTTTTGTAAGTGGTAATAATAAAGAACTAGAAGATAAATGTCGAAGATATATTGTTAATAATTATAAAAGTAATGTTACTGTTTTAGGCTTTGTGAATGATGTTTATAGTTTACTTAGAATTAGTGATATTGTAATTACTAAACCGGGTGGTGCTACTTTAACAGAATGTATTGATATGCAAGTTCCTATGATTTTAATCCCAGGGAATGGGGGACCTGAAAAATATAATGCTAGATATATTTGTCAAAAGAAATTTGGTATGAAAACAATTACTACTTGGGGTATGTGTAAAGCAGTGCAAAAAACATTAAATAATCCAAATTTAGTTAATAAATGGCAAAATTATTTAGCTAAAAATACAAAAAATGAATCTACTAAAAAGATATTTGATTTAACTAATAACTTATTGGATAAATAATTAAATTGTGATAATATATTAGTGAGTCCTCGTAGTTTAATGGATAAAACAAGCCCCTCCTAAGGGTTAGAGTGGAGGTTCGATTCCTCTCGAGGACGCCAGTTTTGAATTTACAGATTTAACTTTATTGTTAGATCTTTTTTTTTATAAATTTGAAAGGAGAATAATTATGTCAGTGTTCAAAATAGAAAAAACGAAAGATTTTACAGTTATGAGTAATTATCATTTAAGAGATAAAAACTTAAGCTATAAAGCAAAAGGTTTATTGTCATTTATGTTATCATTGCCAGAAGATTGGGATTATTCATTAAAAGGTTTATGTTCAATTAGTAAAGAAAACAGAGATGCTACAAGATCAACTTTAAAAGAACTACAACAAAATCATTATTTAGAAATTGAAAAAGTTAGAGGAGATAAAGGTTATTTTGAATATAATTATTTAATTTATGAAAAACCAAATTATATTGATATTGATAATAAAAAAAGTAGTCCAGATATGGAAATTCCACACCTGGATATTCCAGATGTGGAAGAACACCCACAAATAAATACTAATATAATAAATACTAATAAACAAATAGATAAAGATGATAAAACGATATCATCTTTTTTTGTTGCTGAAGAACATAATAGATTGACTTTGGAATTAATAGAAACAAATTATATAAATGAAGAAGATAGTCAAATATTTTATTATGATGGTTTATTTGAAAAATTATTAGAAGATAATTCCTATCGAGATCTTATGACAATGATACATTATATTGTTCCAAGAGTTATATCAAATAAATTTAAAGACGAAGATGGGAAAGAGATTAAAAATAAATTTGGTTATTTTAAGAATGCAATTAATCAAAGTATATAAAGTATATATAGTATATATAGATTTAATTTAGATGATGATTTATATAAGGAATATGATTACGATGATAATATTGAGAGATAAAATATTCTATTAATGATATAGTTTAAATTGCTGAAGATTCTCGCAAATTATTAAGGTGCGAATCTTAAATAATCATTTGAATATTAATTTTTTTAGTTTCACTAGCAAAAACTTTGCATTTTAAATTTACGCTAACTAATTGGAAATATAATTCCTCATAGCTTGGTAGTGTTATACAAATAGGATAACTTTGTTTTAAATTGTAATCCTCGGGAATATAAACGATATAATGTGTTTTCTATATTCCTTTTAATTATATACATTACCAATTGGAAATACATTATTTTCTTCTTTACTTTTTCTAATCATTTTATTAGGAAACATATCAAAAAAATTACTTCATTTAAAATCATTTAAAAAAATTTTATAAACTATTGACAGTTGAATAATTATTCATATATAATATAATCAGTTGAGCAAACATTCAACTAAAAACATATAATATTATTGGAGGGAATTTATGTCTAGAAATGAATTTTCTTGTGATTGTAATGTTATT
>CALVIZ010000031.1 GCA_944331865.1 uncultured Bacilli bacterium
CAGTAGTATCTACTGCTACCCAATAATCTTGTTCATTTTGAGCTTTATCATAAGTATAAATATGATATGTAGCATCTTCATATTCAGATAAATCATCAATAGTAATAATACCATCATTATCTTCATCTTTAAATTCAATACTTACTCCAGTATCTTGATTATTAACTACCACTTTATCAAGTGTAAAGTCTTCTACAACTACTACAGCATCTTCACCTTTTCCAAAATGATGAGTATTATCTACATTTATAGTAGGTACACTATTATCTATAGCAAATGTTGCCGTAACTGAATTAAAAGCTTCATCTCTAACTGATAAAGTATATGTACCTTCTAGTGATAAACTAGTTAGATCTTCAGTTACATCAACTGGATTTCCTTCAGCGTCAGTCATTGTGATAGCATAAGTTGTTTCAGTTCCATTTTCACCATCGCTAATAGTAATAGAAACTAGTCCTTGATTAAAGCTTCCATCTAATCCTTCTGGTGTAACAATAATTGGAGATTCTGTATCATTTAAAACTCTATTTATTTCTTCAAGTAATGTATTTAATTCTTCATCATTTAAATTTGTAACTTGAGTAACTAAATCATCTGTTCTAGCATCTCTTGCACTACCAATAGCATCTTTACTTGTAGCTTCATCAATCATTTTTTGAATAGATTGTAATGCCGCTAAAAGAGTAGCTCTATTATCATTTGTTGGTGCATTTGGCACATCAACATCAGGAGTTTGTGCTTGACCTTGTCCTCCACCAGCTACACTATTAGTATTATTGTTACTGTTAGTATTGTTGTTATTGTTTCCTCCTTCCCCTTCATTTTCTCCTTCTTCATTTTCAGGAGTTTCTACATTTTGGCCATTTTCATTATTTTTGTTTGTTTCATTAGTATTATTCCTTTGGCCATTTTCATTATTATCAGATCCACCCGCAAAAACAAATGTACCTAAACCAATGATAAGAAATAACACTATAGCTAAAATTATACCTTTTCTCTTATCCATTATTTCCTCCCTTTCTAGCTGCCTTTAATATATCACAAAAAATACATAAAAGCAACATAATTCGACAAAATAAAACCCCCATAAAAATTTATGAGAGGTAAACTTAAATTATTTCTAAAAAAATTTAATTTTATTTATTGGCCATATTCTTAAAACTATTTTACCATTAATTTCATCTTTACTTATTAAACCTATTTCTCTACTATCTAAGGAATCTTCACGATTATCTCCCAAAACTAAATACATATCTTCTGGAATAGTTGTATAACCTAAATCTTGCAATGAAAAATTATCATATACTAAATCAGTATCTAAATAATCTTCTTCATATAATTCATTATTAATATATAATTGATTATCTATAATATCTACATCATCCCCCGGCAAACCAATAACCCTTTTAATTAAATATTTAGTATCTGCATAATCAAGAGATATTATATCTCCCCTTTTAATATCAAAAATTTTATAATGAGCTTTACTTAATACTAAAACATCTCCATCTTTTAATGTTGAATTCATTGAATTGCCAACTACTTGAGTTATTGAAACAACATATATTAGTAAAAATAGTATTATAAATACAACAATAATTAATTTTATTGTATCTATTATTAATTCTCGAACACTTAACCAATCCATTGTTACGCTCCTTATCTATCAAAAATTATATAATAGATATTTATTTTTAGCAATAAATTTAAAATAACATATTTATTATTTTACATAAATTTATTAAAAAAAAACTCTTATTAAAAGAGTCTTTATTCTTCAATTAAATCAACATGGATTTGGCCATTAAATCTTTTGCCTTGATCATAGTTTTGTTCTTCACCAGTACCATGTAAAGTAAATTCAACAACATATGTTTGAGTAGTGTTTGGAGCTATAGCAACTCGAGTAGCAAATTTATAATCACTTTTTGGAGCGGTTTCCCAATCTTGATTAAATCCATCATTATCACTACTTATTTTATACCAGAAATTATCTGATGTAAAGTTATTTTCTATAATAGTCCAACTTAAGTCATAGTATAAAACTTTATTAGTTGTATTTTGAACAGTAAATCCAATACTTGGAACTTCAGTATTTACTCCTTCACCAACTTGATCATCTGGATATATATCATCAGCACTAACTCCATCAGTACTATCAAAAATAACTATTAAACTAGCAGTGCTAAATTCAATATCTCCGTTTCCATCTTGTGATGTACCACCACCATTATCACCAATATTTACATTGGTACAATTTGAATCACAGACATTATCTTTATCTTCATCACAATTGATATCACAAACACCATCACCATTTAAATCGATATCTAAATCTTTAATGCCATCGCCATCAATATCTCTATCAAAATCAACAGTTCCATCACCATCAATATCAATATTTAAATCTGGCCAGCCATCTTCATTAGTATCACAGTTAATATCACAAACACCATCACCATTAATATCTTGATTAATTGGATTAAATATTGTTCCATCTTCTAATAATATATTAAATATTGGTTTCCTATTACTTCGATAATCAATATTTCGATCTGGTTTTTTATCTTTATTAGTATCACAATTGATATCACATATACCATCATCATCTAAATCAATATTTAAATCAGCAATACCATCACCATCTAAATCTTGATTTAATTCTAGTTTTGCTAAATAATGTATACCCATATATGTTGCAAAACCACCAATTAATAAGAATGCTAAGGCAAAAAGAATAAATAATACCAAATTATTAGCTTTTTTAAATGTAAATACTAATTTACTACCTATTTTTTCTACTTTCAATGACGCTGGTAAATATACTTCATTATCTTTTGTATCAAAACATATATCTAATACTTTATCTATATGTTTTTTAGATACTTCAATCTTACCATCATACATTGTATTTAAGGTTTCTTTAATTTTAGCATCTTGTTTTTTGTTATCTAAAAGTAAAAACTCTTTTAAATTTAGTTCTTCACGGCGATTAATTTCTACTTTTATTTCCTCATCTTTCTTCTTTTTTGCCATAATTTCACCTTCCTATTTTAATAATGAAAATGCTTTTTTATTTTTCTTTTCAAAATTATTTACAAAATCTTTAAAACAATTATCAATATTATTAACAATTTTTTCTTTTCTTTTACTTGCTTCTTTAAATTCCTTATTAATTATTGATTTAAATTCTTTTTTATCTGCATTACCAGAAAATACAAAATCATTAATTAATTTACTAATTATTGCTGCATTAAATGTTGCTTCTTCTTTTTCTTTATTTTCACTTAATGCATCAGTTTCTATAAAGAAAGCCAAATCATATTTATCTTTTATTGCTAAATCTTTATTTTCTTTTGTTTCTTTCACAATAGATGTCATAGGTACAATATTATTTTTTTCTAAGTATTCCCATAACTCTAATGCTTTAATAAAATTAGGTTCTTTTAAGATAACATTAGTCTTTCTAATTGGACTTCTAACTGGAGAACTTTCTTTCAAGCTTTTAATAAATGTTGAATTTCTAAAAGCTCCTAGAACATCACGAATATGTTCAATTCTTTCTTCTATTGTATGTCCATCCTTTTTAGCATTTACTTCATCATCTATTTTGCTTTCTAAATTTAAACTTACTTTAAATGTACCATTCTTAAGTTTAGTTGTAGCATTATAAGTTACATTACTAGTAATTTTTGCATATGATTTTTGATCAGATTCACTTAATTTATTTTGAACAAAGACATATAAATTATCTACTAAAGATTTTATAAATCTATTTTCATATAAATCAACAGTCTCTTCTCGATATACATTTAATAATTTTAAAGGTATAACTGTACCATCTTCATGTACTTCTTGAATTAAATTAGTATTTTGAGCAAGATGCCTAATAGATTCTTCAGTAACTACTTTAGCTTTTTCTATTGGTACAATATTTTCTTCTTGAACAATAAATCTACGAGGATTTCTAATTATATTATCTAGATATGGGATACTTTCTTCAATCATATCCATCCATGATGTATCACTTACTTTTTTTTCAATATCTTGATTAACTAAAATATCGGAACTAGTAGTTGAAATAAATTTAGATACTGAATCTTTATTTAAATTATTTAAATAATCAACTATATCCATAATTCACCTAAATTGTTTTCTTTAAACGAAGTAAATAAGCTTTACATTCTGGAGTTTTATCTGTACCAAATAATTTTTCTAAATAGCTAATTAAACCATCAATTTGATCTTTAATATAAGCTAAATTTAATTGTTCAAATTTTCTTAAAATCTTATGGGCAATTAGATAATCTATTGCTGCAACTTCATCGCCACCACAAGCAACAAATGCTGGCACGAATTCTTTTAATTGTTTAACAATTCTATTACCAAATGCAAGACGGAAATGATCGATTACATATCTATCTAATTGAGCAACTTTTTCTAGCGTTTCATTTGATACTGCATGTTCTTTAGCAGCTTTTTCAAATTGTTCTTCAAAATATTTATAACTTAATTTTAAACCTTCAGTATCTGGAGCTTCAAATTCTTCACATTTATCATCTATAGCTATTGGCATTGCTCTATCATAAACTTTATCAGTAATCATAAATGTTGAGTCATCATTATTAATTGTTCCAACATACCACATATTTTCAGGAATTTTTAGTTTACCTTCATCTAATTTAACTGGATCATCTGGCCATACATTAGGTACTAATTCAACAACCCAATCTTTTTTATTAGGAAGTTCCAATATAGATAGCATTTCTGCAAAATAATATTCTACACGAGAAATATTCATTTCATCTAAAAGTGTTATATAAACTTCATCAGTATATTGTGCTTCATACATTTTTTCAAGTATTTCTGTTTCATTAAATTTCTTTGTAAATTCATTAAAATAACCAAATATTTCAGTTGAATCTCTCCATGATGGTTGAACACTAGCTACAGTTGTTTCATTTTGAATAAATGACCCAAAAGCATAAGCTAAAGAAGTTTTACCAGTTCCAGATATACCTTCTAGAATAATTAATTTATTTGATGCAAATGAAGCAATAAATAATCTAATTAAATTAATATCATAATATAAATGTAATTTTGATGCTGAATAATTTCTAAATATATCACATAATTCTTCTAAAGTATAACTATTATGTATTTCTTCTAATGTTGTATCTTGATATTTAGCATCAACATTACTTAATTTAAAGAAACGACTTTCTCCTTCTTTTAATTCATTTTTAATATTGCCTTCTTCATCATAAACAACATTACCTTCTTCATCAGTAATTTCTGCAAATTTTTTGCTTTGTTGTTTTAATTTTAATATTTCACCATTTAGTACATCTATTTCTTCAATTAAACGATCTTCCTTTTTAACATTACGACGATATTTAACATAAGTTTTAATGCTTTTATATATTAATAATATAATTAAAGCAAATAAACCTAATAATAAGATAATAGATAAAATCATTACAACTAAACCTAAACCCGTTAAATCACTTTTGTAGTCATTAATTACAGTTATGTAATTAACAAAGTTAAACATTTGACCAATACCATTTACTATACCTTTAAGTATTGTTAATAAGCCTTCGAAAAAAGACTCCATAAATTTGGTAAAAAATTCTCCATAAATACTCATAATTAATCCTCCTTATTCTTTATTACAAACTTTATATTGTTTTTTTGCCATTCATATTTATTTTCTTCATTATTCTTAAAAAATTCGTTTTTAACAATTATCTCCATATCATAAGTAAATAAATCACTATTAATATTATCTACATCATCATATTCATAAATTATTTTAAAGCCCATTTTTCTAGCTTCATTTAATAAATCATTATACTCTGCTTCTTCTTTGGTATTTACTAATAGTTTAATATATTCTTTTAAATACTTATTATCAAATAATTTTAATAAATTTGGCTTTTTCTTCATTATCTTATTTACAGGAACTAAATAATTTATCATATCCCGATTACTTACCAATTCCTTAAGAATATCTACAGTTAATAATTGGTAAGATATATTTAACAACTTTGTCTCATAATTTTTAGATACATTTGCTACTAATTTACTATCAAAATCATTTAATTCTGGAATATTATAGAAAAAATCAAATTTGTAATAAAGTGGCTCACCAGTATATAAATAATATTGATTTTTACAATTATCATCTACATAATATAGAAATGCTTTTTCATCTTCTTTTATATTTCTTTTAATTTGTTCAAATAGTGCATTAATATTCACTTTATCATTTACATATACTTTCAAAATATTAGTCTTCTTCAAATAATTAAGTAAATATTTAAATTTATTTTTTGTATCTACATAATTACCATCAACCACATTACATGCAAAATCTAAATAACAAGCACTACAGATAATCACAGAAAGTAAAAAAGTCTCATTTTTATTAGTTTTTAATATATTTAAAGTATTATTCTTTTTACAATATTCAATCATTGACTGCAATACATTATTTATATTATCGTTAGAATATTTGATAGGATTATTACGGTTTACATTATTTTCAAAATAATACGTATTAGCATATTCTTCAATTATGCCTTTAGTCAATCCCTTAAATTCTTCTTTGTTTTTCCATAATTGGTTTTCTTCAACTTTAATAATTTCTTCTAGTATCTTAGCATATTCAAACAAATCTTTTTTCTTCTTTTCTACATACTTTTCGATAACATTTAAACTCACTATCTATGTCACCTAACCTATCTTAATAAATTATATCAAACAAAAAATTATATTGCAATAAGCATACTTAATTTTTTAAAAAAGATTAATAAATATTGTCAAAAGCAAAAAAATACAGTAAAATTAAAATGGAGGATAAAATATGCAAGATATTACAAATGAAGAAATAAAAAGGGCTTTTCAATATGTAGATATTTCCCAAATGGACAAAAGATTAGCATCAAATATAGCTTATAGACAAGCTATAGAAGAAATTTATCGAAATATTAATAGATTAATTACAGCAAAATATAGTAGCAATAATCCAGAAGATTTAGATTATATTTTAAAAGCATTACAAGAAAAAGAACAAAGACAAGTATTACAAGATGCTTACTATAATGCTATAAAAAGAAGTACTAATAAAGAAAGAGTTGATTTTAGAAGAGAAAAAAGAAATGCTAATAATCAATTTATAAAATTTATTGCTGGTTTTAGTGCAGTACTTGTAATTGGTTGTGGTTCATCTAAAATATTATTTCCAATAGATAAAGAAAATACCAATGAAAAAGAACCAATAAAAGTAGAACAAACTGTTTATTATAGTACAAAACAAAATACAGAAGTAACTTTTACAGATAAAGAAATAGAAAAAATGGCTAAAGAAATATTAACAAATGAAAAAGACTATGATTATGCCGTTTATAGATGTTTTCAAGAATTATTTCGTAATCCTTTAAAAGTTGATGTTTATATGAATACACTATTTTCTTACTTACACGAAAACATTGAAGCAAATATCAATGATTATCCTCAAGAATTAGTAGCGGCTTTAAATCATTCAACTTTTGATGAGTATATTACAAGCCATGGTTTTAATAGTATTTATGAATATCGTCAAGTAATGGGAAATCAAAATGCTGAATATGTCACATTAGCATACGAATCTGGAGGTAGATAAATGGATTTTGTAAATATAAATGGAACATATCATATTATTTTAGATGAAATAACCATTAATAATAAAAAATATGTTTATTTAGCAGCAGAAAATAGTCCATTAAATGTTTTAATAAAAAAGATAGTAATAGAAAATGGAAAAGAATATTTAGATGGATTAGATACTGATGATGAAGTAATAAATGCTTTAGATATATATTATCAAAAACATAAAGAAGAAATTGGTCAATAATTTCTTCTTTATTTTAATTCTATATTTAATATCATATTATCTTTATCAATTAATGTATCTTTACTTATATTTTGACTAACAACATATCCATAGCCACTATATTCTAATTTTAAACCAATTAAATTACAATATGTTTTAACATCATTTAAACTCCAACCCGTTAAATCAGTCATTGTTATCTCTTCACTATTAGTTACTAAAAATAATTTACCTCCTTCGAGTACAAAATTATTTTTTAATGGATATTGATTTATAATATATTTTCCATTACCTATAATTATTTTTTCAAATGGCTTATTTTCTAACAATGTAGACACATTACTAGTATATTTACTAATGTAATTATCTAAAGTATACACTTTACTTAAATCATTAGTATTTGTTTCTTTAGTCAAATTAGCATATTTAGCTATTTCATTAATAGCAGTCGTTACAACAGTAGCAAATTTTGTTGAAGTGCTTGTAAAATGTCTTGCAGCAGCATATACAATGTATTCAGGATCTTCTTCGGGAAAAATTCCCGCAAAAGAACGAATAGTATCATATTCTCCACCTAAATAACCACCAGTTGGAGATGCTATTTGAGCAGTCCCTGTTTTACCCATTAAACTTACATCAGCAATATTTCCATAAGCTTTTCCAGTACCTTCACTTATAACTTTATGCATTAATTCTTGCATTTGAAAAACCGTACTACTACTATAGACATTGCCAACTACTTGTCTAGAACCTTCATATGTAATATTTCCTTCACTATCTACAATTTTATCAACTATATAAGGCATTATTACATTACCATCATTAGTCATACTACTTAAAGCTTGTAACATTTGAATAGGAGTAACACTTATTCCTTGACCAAAAGATGCATTGGATAATTCCGATTTATAAACAATTTTTGTATCACCAATTGCTTCATTAGCCAGTTCTATACCTGTTTTTTTACCAAAACCTAAATCTGCATAATAATCCGGCAATTTTTTATCGGCTTCATCAAGCATTCTAAAAGCTAATATTGTCGCTGCAACATTAGAAGAATTAGCAAAACCAGTATCAAAACTTATTTCGCCCCAACCACCTTTTTCAGCATCATTGATTATGGTTTCACTATCAACTTGAATAGATCCTGATTTATATATTTCATCTCCATCATATAATCCTTCTTCAATAGCACTTGCAAAAGAAAATATCTTCATTACCGAACCTGGTTCATATTGATAACTCACTAATGGATTCATATAACTTGTAATAGTATTCGTATCATTAGGATCAAAACTTGGACTTGTAGCACTAGCAACAATTGCTCCTGTTTTAGCATCCATAACAGTGAATATTGCCCATTCAGTATTATAATCATCTTGAAAAGTAGCAACTGCTTTTTCAGCTAATTTTTGAACATCAAAATCAATAGTTAAATATATATCAGAACCATCAACAGCTTCAACTGTATCTTCAGGTGTATTTGGAATTTGATAATTACTAGAAGTATATTTAAGATATTGCGTATAACCATTAGTTCCTGATAATACATCATTAAAATATCCTTCTATTCCTAGTTCTCCAACTAACTCATTTTCAGCATTTTTTTTAGCATAACCAATTATATATGCTGCAAAAGAAGAATTACGATAATATCTTTTTTTAGAACTGCTTTCAAAACCAATCCCTGGCAATTCTAATTCTTCAATCGCATTTTTTAATACTTCCGTAATATCATTCCCCCCAGGGCCTAATTGCGTTTGATATAACTCTTTATTTAATAATTCCAATATTCTTTCTTCACTCATATTTAAAAGCGGTGCTAAAGCTGCTGCTGTTTTTTCTTTGTCAATAACATGTCTTGGATTATCCGGATCAGTAGTTCTTGATTCATCTAAATAGGCAATAACATTATACGAGTTTACTGTTGTTGCTAATTTTTCACCATTTACATCATATATATTTCCTCTACTAGCATAAAGAGTTCTTTTTACTGTGGTAATTGATGAAGCCATTTGTTGTAAATCAATACCATCAACTTTATCACTTAACACAACATAAGAAAGCTTTGCTATTGCTGCTAAAAATAAAAAAGCAACAATTATCATAATAAATTTTGATATTTTAACAGTTGCTTTTTTCTTCATTATTATTCTCCTTCTGCTGATACTATTTTTATATTATCATTTATATAAGATAAACCATATTCTTCAGCAATTTTTTCAATATTTTCTAAACTTGCTAGTTCATCAATTTGCATAGATAAACTTTGATTAGTAAGTTCTTGTTTTTCTATATTATTTTTTAACTTTTCTAATTCATTGTTAGTTTCACTTAATAGAGAACTAGTATAAACATTAAACATTGGTATGGCAAGTATTAAACAAATAAGTAAGCCATACATAAATTTTTCTCCCTTAAGTAATTTTAACTTTCTTTTATTTTTACTAGCCACACTATCATATCCTTTCTACTATTCTTAATTTTGCACTAGCGCTTCTACTATTTTCTAATAATTCTTTTTCACTAGCCACAATTGGCTTTTTATTAACTAATTTAATTAATGGTTTATAATTATCAGGTATATCTTTTTCCCCTTTTAACATCTCATCTACTTCACTATATTTTCTAAAAATATTTTTTACTATTCTATCTTCTTTAGAATGAAATGTAATAACTGCTAACAAACCACCTTTTTTTAGTATATTTATTGCCTTTGGTAATATTTCTTCCAAAATATTTAATTCATTATTTACTTCTATTCTTAAAGCTTGAAATATTTTTCTTTCTGGATGATTTTTATAAAAGTAATTAGCTCCAACAGCACTTTTAATTATTTCTACTAAATCTAATGTAGTATTAATATTATTTTTATTTTCTACTATCTTTTTAGCAATTACTTTACTTAATTTTTCTTCTCCATAATCATAAAATATCTTAGTTAAATCTTCTAACTTATAAGTATCAATTATATCTTTAGCACTTATTCCTTCACTACTCATTCGCATATCAAGTGGACCATCTTGCATAAAAGAAAATCCTCTTTTAGCATTATCAATTTGTGGTGAAGAAAAACCTAAATCAAAAACAATTCCATCAACTTTACTAATACCTTCCTTTTCTAAGCACTCTACCATATTAGAAAAATTAGTATTAAATAGTTTATAATTATTTCCTATAGATTTTAATACTTCGTTAGAATAATTTATAGCTTCAATATCTTGGTCAAAGGCGAATAGGTATCCCTTTTTTATTCTTTTTAATATTTCTTTGCTATCTCCCGCATAGCCTAAAGTTGCATCGACATATATGCCATCTTCTTTAATTTTTAAAGAATCTATTAATTCATTTTTAAGTACACTATAATGCATCATTAACCTCAAATAAATGTTCAGCTATATCTTCAAGTTCTGAAGCATTATCTTCCATAAATGAATTAAAGGCATCTTTACTCCATACTTCTAATCGGTCATTAACGCCGATTATAACGCATTCTTTTGTTAAACCGGCGTAACTAACCAATGGGGAGGTAATGTTTATTCGACCACTATTATCGAATTTACAAACAGCGGCACCAGAAAAGAAGGATCTAGAAAATGTTCGGGCATTCTTTTTAGTGAAAGGTAGAGTATTTAATTTTGCCACTAATTTTTCCCACTCAACTTTAGAATAAACATATAAGCATTTTTCAATACCGCGGGTTATAATAAATTCTTCCCCTAATTCTTCACGATATATCGTAGGAATTACTAATCGGCCTTTATCATCTATATTATGATGATATTCACCCAGCAACATATTATCCCCCACTTTCTCCCACAGTTTACCACTGTTCACCATAATAGTACCAAAAATAGAAAAAAAAGTAAACATTAATTATTTACTTTTTTACTAATTTACACTACTTTACAATTAATTAATATGACTCACCTAAGGACAGTTTTTAAAAAACATAAAAATAGATGTAACATACCCGTTACACCTATTAACTCTCTAACTTGATAAAACAACTCTTTTTTGTTATTATTAATTTAGAAAAAAATAAAGGAGTTGTTTTATGTCTAAATTGTATAATACTCAAGCTGATTTTGCAAGTACTTTTAATGAATTTCTTATAAATTGTGTTCCTTTCTAAGAAAAACTCAGTTAAATATCTTACCTCACATTATTTGGGGGATTATTAATTCTGAATCTTCTGTTGCTTTTGATATTGCTAAACATATTATTAATGATAATATAAGAATGTACAAAAAATACAATATAAAAATGTATAAAAATGTGCATTCTTTTTGTTATACTT
>CALVIZ010000032.1 GCA_944331865.1 uncultured Bacilli bacterium
TTTTTTATAAATTACTGCATTTAAACTGATAAATTAAAAATCCGTTTAAAAAACGGACTTTAGTCTAAAAATTTGCGAAAAAAATAATATAGTTTGTATATTATTTTTCAGTTGCAACATTAGCTTCATATACTGGCATATTATTACTAGTACCCGTTAACTCAACAGTCTTTTCACCAGTTGCTTGATGGGCTAATATTAATGTTTCTAATGTATTTTTATATTCTTCTAATACTGGAGTTATTATATCGTTCATATCTACTAAACATTTATTAATCTCTATTAAGCTACTTGCTATATCAGTATTAGATTCATCAGTTACTTCCCAATTGCTTTTTATAGTATTAAATATATATTCTATACTATTACTATTATTTTTTAAATTGCCAGTATCTGCTGATAATTTTTCTAATTCTGCTTTTGCCATTTCTGGACTAATATTTATATCATATACAGCCATCTTTTCACCATCCTATATACTTGTTGCATCACTACTTATTGCTTCTAAATCACTTTGTAATGCTGTAAATTCTTTTTCGGAATCTATATTTGTTACATCATATGCACTTATTTGTCTTTGTAAAAATGTACTTACCGTTTCTAAATTAGTTTGTAACCTTACCCCTACATCTTCAAAATATGTTTTAAATTTTTCGTTTGCAGAACTTAAACCACTAGATTTTATCAAATTACAAATGTCAGTTAGTTCTGTATTCAAATTATTAAATGTTATTTTAATTTCTTCCATTATTTTTTTATTTCTAGATAATAATCTATTAACTTCATTTATTTCTATTCTCATATGCTTCCACCTGCCGTTTTTATAGTTTCTACTATATAAGTGTTCATTGTATCAACAAATTGAGTTATTACCGGTTCTATATTGGTTTCAAATTCATTTTGTAATGTTTTTAAACTATTAATTGTACTTTCATAATCATTGGCATCACTTATCCATGCACTACTAAACTTTGTACATACTTCACTAATCTTTAACATTTCATTATACATTTGTTGATTATATGTGGCTATTTGACCTAATGCTTCATTTACCGCTTCGACATTATTTACTACTATATTTGCCATTTTTCCTCCTTAACTATTAGCTTCTAGAGATTTAGTATAATAGTAATAATATACCCCTTCTCCTAGATTAGCTGCTATATTGTCTGGTAAAGCTACTCCACTACCTTGATGATAAATTGCAAATTTCATTTCTGCACCTTCAACTGTTGTAGTTTTATTCATTTCATCTAGTACTGATGTTATTCCACCACCACATGGTGCTCCTTGTAATCCTTCCCATAAATGATCAAGTTGTCCTTCTAAAGACCAGTCAGTTGGCCATACTGGCTCTAACCATTGGCATAATCCTTTAGCTGATGAATCAGGATTTTGAGCATTTATATCATAACCACAAGTATAAATAAAGTAACCACATATCGCAGCAGTTTGTTCTTCTGTTAAACCTTTTTCTCGTAAATAATCATGAACTTGATCCATTACTGCAAATTTGTCTTCTGGTAACATTTTTAATACTAATGCTTCATAATTTACTTTTCCAGCACTTAATCCAATTTGATCTGTAAATTCTTCTGGCTTAGCAAGTATATCTTGTGAAGTGTTAAATATATTATTACTAGATTCATAAATCGATCCACTTGTTACTAAATCTATTTTTTCATTAATCAAATTTATTAAACTATTAACTGCATTTTCAGCGTCTTCTGTTGAAGCACTGTATTCTTTTACTTGACTATCAACAAAGGTTGATATTGTACTTAAATTTGTTAATAATGAATTAATACATAATGAATTTTTTTCTTTTAATTTTTCAACCTTGGTTGATAATACACTTTCACCAGATTCACTATCAACTAAATTATTTGAACAATATGTTATATTAGTATTTAATAACTTGGAAATGGACTCTAATTGACTTTTAATATTTTCTATATCCATTGAAAGAGCTAATACTTCTTGACCATTCAATTCTAATTTTTGCATTTTTGTCCTCCTATATTATAGAAATAATATATCATATATTATTAAATATGTAAATATTTTAACATTAAAAAAAGAGTCGTATGACTCCATTTTATTAAGAACAATTTTCTTGTTTTAATGTTAAAGTTCCAGTTAAAGTTTTACCAGCATTTTTTGTTTGGTCAACTGTACCAGAATAATTAAATGATAATGTTACTAAGATTTGTTCTCTTACAGTAGTTCCAGCTGATGCCGTCATATGATGTTTATAATCACTACCATCAGCAGTTGTAGGAATCTTAGTAAAATTAGCTCTTTGTGCAGAAGTTGTTACTGCTTTGTTAGTCCAAATTGCAGTTCCTTTTGTTGTATAATCAGTTCCTGACCAATTAGAGTTTTTAGTAACAGTTAATGTTAAATCTTCTTGTTCAGCTCCAGTATCTACAAAATCACTAGGTGTTGCTGCATTCCAAGCAATTGTTGCTGAATAACAAAATTCAGTTTGTGCGCCAGTACCAGTACCAGCTGTAAATTCTATTGTACCAGTCATAGTATCAGATTGTGTAGATCCAGTTCCTTGAGCAAAGTTACTCATATTTGCTAGTATTGCTAAGTTTTTATCAATACTAAATGATGAACTTGCTGCTGCTTCAGTTTTAACTTCCAAATTGTTTGTAGCTGTTCCACCTCCTTGAGCAGTGAAGTATGCAAATGTTGCACCTACTACAGCAACTAAAAGTGTTGCTACTGCAATAACTGTTAATAAAATAGTATTTTTTCTGTTATCCATTTTCTTTTCTCTCCTCCTCTATTCTAATATTAGCAAAAAAAGAGTTTTAAATCAACTCTTTTTTTTAAATTTTACAATAAATTTTTAACATTTATTAAACTTGTAAATATTTTACTTTTATTTATCCTAAGGTTCACTTGGACAAACTGCTTGATTGAATGTTAATGTTCCAGTTAAAGTTTTACCAGCGTTATCTGTTTGATCAACTGTATTAGACCAGTTAAAGCTTACTTCTACAACAATTTGTTCTTGAACACTTTGTCCAGCAGAAGCTGTCATTTTGTGAGTGAAGTTTGTCTTTTCAGCAACAGAAACTGGAATTTGTAAATAGTTTTGTCTTTCAGCTGAAGTTGTAATTTCTACATCATCCCAAATAGTTTCAGTACTACCATAACTGTCTCCATCCCATTCAGTATTTTTTGTAACAGTTAATGTCATATCTTTTAAAGCTTCAGTATCTGGATCATCAGTATGAACGAAGTCACTAGGTGTTGCTGCATTCCAAGCTAATGTTGCTGTATAGCAAAATTCAGTTTGAGCACCAGCACCAGTACCAGCAGTAAACTTAGCAAGACCACTAATTGTACCATCTTGAGTTTGTCCACCAACTTGAGCAAAGTTATCCATATTTGCTAAAATTGCTATGGTACCATCAATTTCAAATGATGAACTTCCTACTGCTTCAGTTTTAACTTCCAAATTGTTTGTAGCTGTTCCACCTCCTTGAGCACTAAAGTATGCAAATGTTGCACCTACTACTGCAACAAGTAGAGTAGCTACTGCAATAACTGTTAGTAAAATAGTATTTTTTCTGTTATCCATTTTCTTTTTTCTCCTTCCTCTATTCTAATATTAGCAAAAAAAGAGTTTTAAATCAACTCTTTTTTAATAATTTTTTAATTTTTTTAATTTAGTGTCAAGGTGTATATATTATCTGTAGTATTTAGGGCTATTTTTAAATTCGTAATATTGGCTTCTGCTGCTCCAGTTAGTTTGTATGTTGGAGCTAAATTATAAGTTGTACCACTAGCAAATGTTACTTCTGTTGAATAAGAATCTATGTTATTTAGTTTTATTATTTTATCTATAGTTGTTTTATAGGTATTAGCAACACTAAATATATCTGATGTTGTATTAAATGTAGTTCCATAACTAACTAAAGATTTTGTATCTCCTTCAATTACTGTTAAATTACCTTTATATGTATTATTATTATAAGTAATATCTAAATTGTATGTTCCAGGATAAATTCCATTTAAAGTATATGCTCCTGATGCATTAGTTGTACTTGTTAAAGAACCATTTTGAATGGATACTACTGCACCATTTAAAGCAGTTCCATTGGAATCAGTTACTGTTCCTGATATATTATATTTCATTTTTGCATTTTCTACTTCAGCTACTATTTCAGCATTTAAATAAAAATATGTATAACTAGCTTTTGGTATTGCTTTATCTGATAACCACATCTTTACTTTATATGTTTTGGTAGCATTACCACTAGTAGTACTTCCTACAGTATCAAATAAAATAGCATAACGATTATTTTTGGAATTGTTTGTATCTACTTCATATAATGGTAATTCAGCAACTGATATAGGTTCAACTACTAATGTATCAGTATTATTGCTATGTTCATATACTGCAACCATAACATAATCAAGGGGCGTAAGTTCATCTGTTTCTTTATATCCAGTTCTGGATGTAAAATTATCCATATCGTATCCTATGGTTAATGTAAATGTTGAATCAAGAGTACCAGTATTTTGAATATATATTAAACTATTATCGGCTTCCGCTAAACCCATTTCATTAGACATTGATGTCATTTGGCCTTTATCCATTGAAGTTGATGCATTAGTATAAGATACACTTAAAGTTCCAGTGGTTACACTTTGATTATTAGAATTGGTTTTAACTGTAAAAAATGCTCCATATGAATAACCAATTGTACTAATCGTTAAGACAAATACGCAACAAGCTATTATAAAATTCTTACTTTTAATAAATTTTGTAACTTTATTAAAATCTATTTTCTTTTTCATAGCATCACCTTTATCATAATTCTATCATATATTTTTGACAAAAAAAAGAAAATCATTAAAATTTCCTTATAATTTGACAATTAATGCTTTTCTAAACGATATCTAGTTTTAGGATCTAAATATTTTTTTCTAAGTCTTATCTCAATTGGAGTTATTTCTATATACTCATCATCTTCAATAAATTCTAAGGCTTCTTCTAGAGTAAATTTCTTAGCTTTATTTAATGTAATTGCTTCATCTGCATGAGCACTACGAGTATTAGTTAATTCTTTATTTTTACATGGATTAACATTTAAGTCTCCTTCTTTATTACATATTCCAATAATCATTCCAACATATACTGGAGTTGCTGGGTCTACTATCATTGTGCCTCTGCTTGCTAAGTTAAATAATGAATAACCAAAAGTTATACCATTTTCCATTGATACTAATACTCCATTTTTTCTTCCTTGAATTTCACCAACATAAGGGCCATATGAATCAAATGAACGAACCATTATCCCTTCTCCCTTAGTTTCAGTTATAAATGAACCACGATATCCAATTAATCCTCTCGTTGGTACTAAATATTCTATTTTAGTATATCCTATTTCCCCTGGCATTACACTTTCCATAATACCTTTTCTTTCATTTAATGAATTTATTACAGTACCGGAATATTCATTAGGAACATTGATTATTACTTTTTCAAATGGTTCTAATTTTTTACCATCTTCTTCTTTAAATATTACAACTGGTTTAGATACCGATAGTTCATATCCTTCACGACGCATATTTTCAAGTAAAATTGATAAATGTAATTCTCCACGACCACTTACTTTAAAACCATCTGAATCCTTTAATTCTTCAACTTTTAATCCAACATTTGTTTCTAATTCCCTATCTAATCTTTCTTTTAAATGCCTATTAGTTAAAAATTTACCACTTTGACCCGCAAAAGGAGAATCATTAACTAAAAAATTCATCGATAAAGTTGGTTCTTCAATGACTATTTTTGGTAAAGTTTCTATATGGTCTTTATCACAAAAAGTGTCCCCAATTGATACATGGCTACATCCTGCTACTGTTACTATGTCTCCATAATATGCTTCGTTTACTTCAACTTTTTTTATTCCTTCATTAACAAATAATTTTGTTACTTTAAAGTTTTCTTTTGTACCACTATTCTTTACAATTACAACATTTTCTCCAACTTTTATTTTTCCTTTGTTTATTCTTCCTATTCCAAGTCTACCTATATATTCATCATATGCTAGTTGACTTATTTGCATTTGTAGAGGATCATTAATATTACCTGCAAATGGTTTGGTATTATTTATTATTGTTTCAAATAATGGTGTTAAATCATTACTTTCATCATTTATATTATATTTAGCATAGCCATTTCTTGCACTACCATAAAGTATTGGAAAATCTAATTGTTCATCTGTTGCTCCTAGTTCTAAAAATAAATTGAATGTCATATCTACTACTTCTATTGCTCTTTCATCTTTCTTATCTATTTTATTAATAAATAATATTGGCTTTATATTGTTTTTCAATGCAACACTTAAAACAAATCTCGTCTGTGGCATTGGCCCTTCAGCTGAATCTACTAAAAGTATTACTGTATCTACAGTTTTTATGATTCTTTCTATTTCTGATGAAAAATCAGCATGCCCCGGAGTATCTACTATATTTATCTTGTAATCTTTGTATTTTATTGCACAATTTTTAGCAGTTATAGTTATTCCTCTTTCTTTTTCTATATCTCCACTATCCATTACGCAATCTATTAATTCTTCATTTTCTCTAAATACTCCACTTTGACGAAGTAATCCATCTACTAATGTCGATTTGCCAGCATCAACATGAGCTACTACTGCTATATTTATTATTTTATCCATAAAACTCACCCTTTTTTCGCACCACTAGATAATAATACAAATACTTTTAATTGTCAAGTTATTCTTAATTTCTAAAAAGGAAAAGAAAAAAAAATCAAGCATAATACTTGATTTAATAACCTAATCTTTCATAATAATCATATAATTCTTTAAAACGATTATAATGAATGACTTCTCTTTGTCTTAAAAATAAAAGTGGTTCTATAACTGCTCTATCTGTTGCTAAATCTATTAAATTTTCATAGGTGCTTCTAGCTTTTTGCTCTGCAGCCATATCTTCAGTTAAATCAGTTAGTGGATCAGCACTTACCGCTAAGGCTGCTGCTGAAAATGGATTGCCACTGGCATCTTGAGGATATACCCCTTTATTATGTTCTGTATAATAACTTTCTAAACCTGCTTGCTTAATTTCTTCAATTGTAGCATTTTTCATAAGTTGTCTTACCATTGTTGCTACCATTTCCATGTGTCCCATTTCTTCAGTTGCGATATCATTAAGTAGTGCTCGACCTTTTTCATCGGGCATACTAAACTTTTGTGAAAAATATCTTACTGTTGCTCCTAGTTCTCCATTTGGACCACCAAATTGAGTTACTATTAATTTTGCCATTTTTAAATCTTTTTTAGTTATATTAATAGGATAAGCTAAATGCTTGATATATTTAAACATATTTAGTATCATCCTCTCTTTCCCATGGCCATGGATCTTGAATCCATTTAAAATTAGTATTAGAATTACTATCAATTACTTCTAATGGACCATATTTTTTTACATATTCCATTTCTTTTTGACATGATAATTCTACTAATTTATTAAATTTTTCTAATGCATCTTGATTTTGTGGATGTAAATCTAAATAAAGATTTAAATCGTTAATGGCAAAAGATAATTCCATTATGTCTAATAAAAGTGCTTCTTTTTCAGTTTTAGGTTCTATTTTTTTATAAGTATAATTTTTATATGGCTTATATTCATCTTTAAATAAATTACCACGTGCAAATCCTTCACTTATTGATACTAGCTCTGGATTGTTGTTTAAATTGTTTTGTTCTTTAAATAAATTAGGATATAAATTATAAGTTATAAATCCTAAGTTATCATCAAATAACATTTTATCCCTCCCTACATTATAGTATGAATTGCTATATAGGTGGCTTGGGTTAAATGCTTAAATTAATTGAAAAAATAATGGGTTTAGGTTATAATTAATTAAGGTGATAGATATGGCTAAAAAAAAGAAATCTAAAGATAGTAATACAAATCCCACTTATAGCGTTGAACTTGTTGGATTAATTTTAATATTATTAGGAATTATTGGCTTTGGCTTTGGCTTTGTTGGAGCCTTACTAAAAAGATTTGCCATCTTTTTAGCGGGTTCTTGGTGGTTAATAGTTTTAGTTTTTACAATAGTTTTAGGAGTATACATGCTTTATAAAAGAAAAATGCCTAAATTTGCTAGTCAAAAACTTATTGGTATTTATATTATTATAGCTATTATTTTAATTGCCAGCCATTTTGAATTTTTAAATTTAGCAAGTTCTCCTAAAGATATTTTTAAAGTAACTTATGATAATTTTATGGAAAGAACTTCAAGTATTAATGCTAATAATGCCCTTGATACAAGTGGAACAACTTCAATTAGTATTGGTGGGGGCTTTATTGGGGCAACTTTTATTACTTTACTTTATTCACTTTTTGGTAAAACCGGAACTATTGTAATTCTTGTTTTATTAGGAATATTTGCTTTAGTCTTAACCTTTAATGTTAATCTATCTAGTTTGTTTAGTAAATTATTTGGTTTATTTAAATTTAAAAAGAAAAAGAAAGCAGTTACTGATGATGAAGTAATTACTACTAATGTTGAGGATACAAAAGAAGAAGTTAAAAAGCAAGATAAAATTATTATAACTAGTATGGAAGAATTAAAACAAAAAACAGTAACTCAAGAATCATTGGAAGAAATAAAGAAAAATGATGTTTATGAAAATGTCGGCTATATACTTCCTAAATTTAATCAAATTTTTGATCCTATAAAACAAAAGAAAATTAATTCTACTGATTTTACTAAAAGTAATAAAGAAATCTTAGAACGAGTTTTAAGAGATTTTGGAATAAATGCTAAGGTTGTTGAAATACACATAGGACCTGCTGTTACGGAATATGAATTAACTGTTCCAGCAGGAACTAAAGTAAGTCGTATTGTTAATATTAATAAAGAAATTGCCCTAGCTTTAGCTGCTAAAGATGTTATTATTCAAGCACCAATCCCTGGCAAAAGTACGATTGGAGTAGAAATTCCTAATCCAACAATTAGTAGCGTTACTCTAAGAGAAGTTTTAGAATCTCCTCAAAATTTAAAAAGTGATGCTTCTATATGTGCAGCTTTAGGCAAAGATATTATGGGAACTCCTAAAGTATTTGATTTAACTAAAATGCCTCACCTTCTAGTTGCTGGTTCAACAGGTTCAGGTAAATCCGTTTGTATCAATGGTATTATTGCTTCAATTTTAATGCGATATAAACCTAATGAAGTTAAACTTGTTTTAGTAGATCCTAAGAAAGTTGAACTTACTAATTATAATGGTATTCCTCATCTTCTATGTCCTGTTGTAAGTGATCCTAAAAAAGCTAGTCTAACTTTGCAAAGAGTCGTTTCGGAAATGGATAAACGTTTTACTATTTTTAGTGATAGTGAAGTTAAAAATATTACTGGTTATAACGAAATGATTGATAAAGAAAATAAAAAACACCCTGAAAAACAAATGTCAAGGATGCCTTATATAGTTGTAATTATCGATGAACTTGCTGATTTGATGCTTGTTGCTTCTAAAGAAGTTGAAGATTCTATTACAAGAATTACTCAACTTGCTCGGGCTGCAGGTATTCATTTAATTGTTGCTACTCAAAGACCTTCTACAGATGTCATTACTGGTTTAATTAAAAATAATATTCCATCACGCATCTCATTTGCAGTTTCTAGTCAAATAGATTCTAGAACAATTCTCGATCAACCAGGTGCTGAAAAATTACTTGGTAAAGGTGATATGTTATATTTTCCAATGGGTGATAGTGCTCCGACGCGAATTCAAGGTTGTTTTATAAATGATGATGAAATTAAAAGATTAATTGATTATTGTAAAAGTCAAGCAACTGTCAAGTATAATGAAGAATTTGAAAATGTAAGTTCTAATACTGCAAGTGGTTCAGCTAATAGCTTTGCTGGTGATGATGATGAAGCTTATAATGAAGTTGTTGAATTTGCAATTCAAACTGGTAAAATAAGTGCTTCTTTAATACAAAGAAGGTTTAGATTTGGTTATAATAGAGCTGCAAGACTTATGGATTTATTAGAGTCTCGGGGTATAGTTGGACCTCAAAATGGTTCTAAACCCCGTGAGGTTTTAGTCAAATTACAAGATAATACTATTGATGAATAAAAAAAATACTATTAAATTTTGGAAATTTATGTTAATATATTAATGAAAGGTAGGCAATCATATGAATGATAAAGAAATAAAAAATGCAACTTTAAGTATATCCCCTAGAACAATTTATATTATAATTGCAGTTGTTTTAATAGCTATTTTAGTAGGAGTGTATATTTACCGAGTATCAAAAGTTAGAAATGAAGAAAAAATTCTTAATAGTTATCTATTAACAACTGATACTGTTAGTTTAGAAATTAAAAATTTGGATGAAATAAATCAAATTTTATCTGAAGCTCCAGCTCAATATTTTGTACTTATCACTTATACTGGTGATGAAGGTACTTATGAACTTGAAAAAAGTATTAAAGATATTATTGATGAATATAAATTAAATGATTCTTTTTATTATTTAAATGTTAAAGATATAATGAATCAAGATAATTATATTACAAGAATAAATAGTGCTTTTAACACAAATGAAATAACTAAAGTTCCAACAATCTTATATTTTCAAGATAATGAACTTGAATATGTTGTTGAAAGAATTGATGATAATATGATTAACGCCGGAGATTTTCAAAAAGTATTAGATATATATGGATATGAAGGTCAATAAAGACCTTTTTTTGTAGGATATATTATGATTAATGTTGTTTTATTTGAACCAGAAATACCTCAAAATACTGGTAATATAATGCGAACTTGTGTAGCTACTAATACTACTTTACATTTAATTAAACCCTTAGGTTTTAAAATTGATGACAAATCTTTAATTAGAAGTGGTGTTAATTATATAGATAAATTAAAGTGGTTTGTTTATGAAAATTATGATGACTTTTTAAATAAAAACTCTAATGGTGTATTTTATTATCTTACTAGATATGGTCATAAACCACCATCAAAATTTGATTTTAGTGATAAAGATAAAAATATCTATTTTGTTTTTGGTAAAGAATCTACTGGAATTCCTAAAAGCATTTTAAAACCACATATTGATAATTGTATACGTCTTCCTATGAGTAACAATGTGCGTTCACTTAATTTATCTAATACAGTGGCTATAATGGTTTATGATGCTTTAAAAGCCCAAAATTATCCTGATTTATATTTTGATGAACCTCATAAGACTAAAACAGAAATCGAGGATTATGAAGATTAAAAAAAACTATAATGTTTGCCATTATAGTTTTTATATTCCATAATTATCTAACCAATTTTCAAAGGCTTTTAGAGAATAACTTCCAAAAAATCCTCCGGCTTGTTTACCATCTTTAATAATAATTGTACATGGTGTAAATCCATATTCATCTAGGAAATTCCCAAAAGTATCTGTTACTTCTTCTCCTGTACCATCTTCATCTATTGTTGTTGTTACTTCTTTAACTAATAAATCTTTTAACTCTTTCCAATTTTCTGATGTACGATCAACTTTAGATATATCTAAATATTGAGTTATGTAATTATGAGCGATTTGAGCTTGTTGTAATGTTGGTAATAAGTCATAACATACATCACATGTTTCTCTTCCTATATATAAAACATATGTCTTGTTGTCTTCAAACATTTTTAAAACATCTCTTATGCCTACCTCTCTCATCATTGATACATCGTACTTGCTTTTTTCTTCTTTACTACAAGCGTTTACAAATCCTAGTATTATTAATATTAATAATAATATCATTGTAATATACATTAATAGATTGAATTTAAAACTTAATGCACATAAATAGTGTAAATAAATATTTTGTTACTAAATGCCCGTTTTTAGGGC
>CALVIZ010000033.1 GCA_944331865.1 uncultured Bacilli bacterium
ATAAATATAATGTAGCAAAAATAACTAATGTAACAAATACTAAAACAACAAATAGTGTAACATTAACAGTAACAACACAAGCTGGAGAAAACCCAATAGAAAAATATTACTTTAGTAAAGATGATGGACAATCATATCAAGAAAGTACAAGTAATACTTATACATTTAGTAATTTAAATTATGGAACAACATATAAATTTAAAGTATATGCCAAAGATACATTAGGATATGAAACAAATGAAGAAAGTATACAAGTAACAACAAATGCATATGTTAATCCGGTCGTTAATAGTATAACAGTAACAGATACAACAACATCATCAATAAGTATAAGAGTAAGTGCAAGTGGAGGAACAAATAGTGTAGCAACATATTACTATTCAATAAATAATGGTGCATACACAAGTAGTACAAGTAATACCAAAACATTTACAGGATTAAGTAAAGGTACAACATATACAATAAAAGTATATGTAAAAGATACAAATGGAGTAGATTCAAGTATAAAAACAACCAGTGCAGAAACTGAAAGTGAAATATTCTTAGCAGATGTTTGTAGTAATGGAACAAATTTAGCAACATGTATAAAAAATTATTATAATGAAGCAGGCCAAGAAATGTCTAGTATGTATTATCATACAAGTAGCCTAGCAAATAGTGCAGCAGATAATTCATATAGATATGCAGGAGCAAGTCCAAATAATTATGTATGCTTTGGATCAACAGCAAGTACATGTCCAAGTGATAATTTATACCGAATCATCGGAGTATTTGGTAGTGAAGTAAAACTAATCAAATCAGATTATACAACTACAACAATGACAGGCTCAGGAGGAGATTATGGCGGAGCACACTCATGGTCAACTTCGAATTATAAAGGAAGTATGAATACAAGTAATATAGCAAGTTATTACTGGAACAATAACACTCAAACAAACACATGGAGCGGATCAAGACTAAATACAACAAATTTAAACAGTTCATATATAAGTTATATAGGAACAACATGGAGTAATAAAATAGTAACACACACATGGTATGTAGGAGGATATTCAACATATAGCGCAACCCCAAAAACATTTTATAATGCAGAAAGTTGTGGAACAACATATAGTGCAAAAATAGGATTAATGTATGCATCGGATTATGGATATGCAGCAAGCAATAGTTATTGGACAACAAATATGAATTATTATGATAGTGCTAAAAATAATAATTGGATGTACATGGGACTTTCCGAATGGACTATTTCTCGCAACTCGAGTAAGTCCAATTATGCCTGGAGGGTGGACAATACGGGTAGCCTCATCGAAAACCATGTGTACCTTATCAGCTATGCGGTCCGGCCGTCCTTTTATCTAACTTCCTCCACAACTTATGTCAGTGGATCTGGGACAAGAAGTGATCCAATTAGGATAAATTAATGAATTAACTGGTAAATAAATTATTTATCAGTTTTTTATTGCAATTAATAAATATATATGGTATAGTGTAATTGTACTATAACAGATAGTACAAAGGAGGATATATGATAGAGATTAAGAATTTGAAGAAAAGTTTTGATGGCAATAATGTACTAGATAATCTTAATTGTAAGATACCAGACAATGTAATTTATGGTTTAGTTGGTGCTAATGGCTCTGGTAAATCGACATTACTTAGGTGTATCAATAGTATTTATAAAGCAGATAGTGGTATGTTGCTTGTTGATGGGGTTAGTTGTTATGATAATGTAGAAATTAAAAGAGAAATGGTGTTTATTCCTGATGATTTATTTTTCTACCCGGGATATAGTTTATATGATACTGCTAAATATTATCAAAGTTTTTATGAAAATTTTGATTTAGAATTTGTTTTTGATACTGCTCGTAAGTTAAAATTAGATTTTAATAAAAGTATTAATGACTTTTCTAAAGGAATGCGACGTCAATGTGCAATAATATGTGCTCTTGCTACTAATGCTAAATATATATTTTTAGATGAAACTTTTGATGGTATTGATCCAGTAGTAAGATTATTTTTTAAAAAATTAATTGCTAAACAAATGGCTAAAAAAGATACAACTATTATTATGACTTCACATAATTTAAGAGAACTTGAAGATATTTGTGATAATTTAGGATTAATAAATAGTCACAAAATAATATTAGAAAGTGATGTAAATGAATTAAAAACTGATATGTTAAAGGTCCAAATATCTTTTAAAGAAGACTTTGATAAAGATAAATTTAATAAATTAAATATTTTATATTATAAAAAAGTAGGTAAGGTTGCTACTTTAATTATAAGTGATGCTAAAAATAGCAAAAAGTTTTTGGAGAGTTTAAATCCTCTTATACTTGATTATTTACCACTTACTTTAGAAGAAATATTTATTTATCAAATGGAGGTGTTAGGTTATGCATTTGAATAAATGGGTTAATTTTAAATATTTATATCAAAATTTAAAAAAATCTAAAACTTTACTTTTGTTTATACTAGTTTTAATACCCATTATTAATATTTGGATGGTAGGAACAAATATTATTAGTAAAGACTATGTTGTAGATTTTTCAATGCTTTATAAACTATCTAATATAATTGCTTTTATTTTACCTACTGCGTTAGCATTTATATTAATGGGTTTTGTCTTTAAAAGAAAAACAGTTGATTTTGTAATGAGTAAACCTATTAGTAAAAAACAAATATTTATATCCAACTTTATCGGAGGTTTTGGCTTTATTTTAGTTATATTATTAATAAATTCTATTGGTTTTATATTTCTTAATTTATTTACCAGTTTATTTATTCCTTTTAGAGTAATACTAGATTATTTTTGTTATTTTTTAGTTACTTATATGTTTATTTTTATAATATCTTTATTAGCTATTGCAATATCAGGTAATATTAGTGGAACATTTGTTGTATTTTTATTATTACTACTTTTTGGGGCAAGTATTTCTTATATTAATTATGATATAAAAGATAAAAATACTAATGTATATTATATTTCAGAAAGTGAAAGTTATAAAGCTGATTTAACATATGATTATACACTTATTACCCCATTAAATTATTATAGGTATGAAACTTATAATACTAATAGTATTATAAAAACATTAGTAATAAGTGTTGTTTATTTAGGACTTGCATATATTATTTTTAATAAAAAATTAATGGAAAACTCTGAAGTTAGTTTTAAAAATAAATACTTATATAATATAATAAAAATATTCACTTATATTCCTATTTGTTATTTTGCGTATTTAATATTTAGTAGTGATAATATATTCTTAATTATTTCAATAATTATATGTGTTGTTTATTATATTGTATATGATTTAATATTAAGAAAAAAATTAGGAAATATTTATAAAAAAGGTGGAGAATTTCTAATAGTTAGTATATTTATATTTGGAGCGTTTGTATTAATAGGAAAATTATATGATAAAGATAAATTATTAGATATACCAGAAGTAGTAACTTTAGAATTTAATGATTATGATTTTAATTATGTTTATACTATTAAAATTAATGATAAAAATTTAATTAGTGAATTAATAAATGATAATATTTTTGATAATTATATTACAATGTATTTTGATAATAATTATTTTATATCTAAAGGAATAAGTGAAAGTTTATATGGCAAAATAATTAATTATGCTGATAAAAATGATTTATTAGATAAATATACAACAGATAATATAATACATATTACTTCTGCTAATAATAAAGGGTTAGTTTTGCCATTAGATAATAAATTTAAAAATATGGTAATAGATGAATTAAATAATTATGATAGTGATAAATTAGAAAAAGAATATATTTATTTATATAAATATGAAGATCATAAAATTAAATATATATCTTTAGATATTTATAATAATTTAGATATATTAAATTATATAAAAGAAATTTATAATGAAGAATTTTTAAAAAATATAAACAATAATACAATTTTTATAAATAGTGATATAGAATATTTAGATGAAATTATTAATGAAAATAAAGATAGTTTTATTAATTTTTTAGAAGAACATAAAAATGATAAGTTGACAAATGATACTCTTATATTATATAGTGGACTTGATAGATATTTTATAAATAAAGATGTGTTTTTATTGGAGTATGATAAGTATGTTGCAAAGGAAGAATAATATTGAATATTCAAATAGATTATCAAAGTAGAATTCCTATATATGAGCAAATAGTATTAGAAGTAGAAAAGTTAGTTGCTTTAGGTATTTTAGTATCAAATGAACAAATACCAGCGATAAGGGAACTTGCTTATAATTTAGGAATAAATCCTAATACTGTTAAAAAAGCTTATGATACTCTAGAAAAACATGGTGTAATTATTTCTAAATCTACTAAAGGAACTTATATTACTGATAATATAGATATTGTAAAAAATAGATTAATAAATAATATAATTGATGATATTAAAAGTAAAATAGTTGAATTGGAAAATTTAGGACTTAAAAAGGAAGAAATAAAAAAGAAAATAGATGTTTAAAGCATTTTCTTTTCTTTTTTTATGTGATAAAATAAATAGGTAAGAAAAAGGAAGTGAGTAAATTGATTACTAAACCAAAAGGAACTTATGATTTACTAGGTGTTGATGCTAAAATTAGTAATTATATTAATCATGAAATAGAAGACTTTATGATAAATTATAATTATGAATATATTAGAACTCCGGTATTTGAATCAACAGAATTATTTCATCGAACAGTAGGTGATGGAACTGATATTGTAACTAAAGAAACTTATGATTTTAAAGATAGAGGAGATAGAAATATTACACTTAGACCAGAAGGTACTGCAGGAGTAGTTAGAAGTGTAATTGAAAATAAGTTATATGGTAATAAAAATGATCCAATTAAATTATATTACAATGAAACTATGTATCGTTATGAAAGACCTCAATCTGGAAGATTTAGAGAATTTACTCAATTTGGGATAGAAGTATTTAATAGTGATGATGCTTTAATTGATGCTGAAGTTATTAGTTTAGGATATAATTTACTTGTTAGTTTGGGTTTAGATGATGTAGTAGTTAAAATTAATACATTGGGTGATGCCTCATCTAGAGAAAATTATACTAATGCATTAGTTAGCTATTTTAAACCTCATATAAATGATTTATGTGAAGATTGTCAAAAAAGAATTAAGACTAATCCATTGAGAATACTTGATTGTAAAGTAGATAAAAATAGTGAAGTACTTAAAAATGCTCCAAAGATTAGTGATTATATTTCTAAAGAATCTAAAGAAAGATTTAATAAATTAAAAACATATTTAGATAATTTAGATATTAATTATGAAGTTGATGAAAATATAGTTAGAGGTTTAGATTATTATGATGAATGTGTTTGGGAATATATGCTTGATGATGGTATTGCCCTTGGTGGTGGTGGTCGTTATAATAGTTTAGTAGAAAACTTGGGTGGTCCATATCTACCAGGGATTGGTTTTGCTTTAGGTATTGAAAGAATAATACTTAAATTAAAAGAAAAGATAAGTGATAAAAAATTAGAAAATATGATTGATGTTTATATTATGAGTGTTTCTGATGAAGAAAAAATATATGCATTAAAAATATCACAAGATTTAAGACTTAATAATGTTATAACAGAAATAAATGGCAATAATTTAAGTTTAAAATCACAATTTAAAGTTGCTGATACTTTAAATGCTAAGTTTTTAATTATATTAAAAAATGAAGATTTGCAAAAAGGATTAATTACTGTTAAAGATAATATTACTAAAGAAGAAGTAAAAGTAGATGAAAGTGAAATAGTTGATTATATTTTAGGTAATATTTAAAGAAAGGAATATTTATGGAAATAAAATATATTATTGAAAATTCTAAAAAAATGTTAGATAAAAAAGTAGAAGTAAGTGGTTGGATTAGAAATCATCGTCCTCAAAAAGAATTTGGCTTTATTGATTTTTCTGATGGAACTTGTTTTAAACATTTGCAAATTGTATATGATAATACATTAAAAAACTTCAATGATGTTGCCAAACTATTAGTTGGCTCTAGTATTAAAGTGACTGGAACATTAGTTAAATCTAGTGGTAATCAAGAATTTGAAATAAAAGCAAATGATATAGAAATTCTTAATAGATGTCCAGAAGATTATCCGATTCAGGCTAAAAGACATACCAAAGAATTTTTAAGAGAAAATGCTTATCTAAGACCAAGAACTAATATGTTTCAAGCCGTTTTTCGCATTCGTTCTTTAGCGGCCCAAGCAATTCATAAGTATTTTGGAGAAAATGGCTATGTATATGTTAATACTCCAATTATAACTGCTAGTGATTGTGAAGGAGCAGGAGAAATGTTTCAAGTTACTACTCTTGATTTAGAAAAAATTGCTAAAAGTGGTAAAGTAGATTATTCTAAAGATTTTTTTGGAAAACTTACTGGCCTTACTGTATCTGGGCAACTTGAAGCTGAAACATTTGCTTTAGCTTTTTCTAAAGTTTATACTTTTGGACCAACATTTAGAGCAGAAAATTCTAATACTAAAACACATATGGCTGAATTTTGGATGATAGAACCGGAGATTGCTTTTTGTGATTTAGATGATTTAATGAATATTGAAGAAGAAATGCTTAAATATGTTATTAAATATTGTTTAGATAATGCTTATGATGAACTAGAATTTTTAGATAAATTTGTTGAAAATGGATTAATTAAAAAATTAGAAAAAGTAATAAATTCTAAGTTTACGAGAGTAACTCATGAAGAAGTAATAAAAATATTAAAAGAATCTAAAGAAAAATTTGAATTTGAACCTGAATATGGTGAAGATATTGCTAAAGAACATGAAAAATATATTACTGAATATTTTGATGGACCAGTATTTATTTATAACTGGCCAAAAGATATAAAAGCCTTTTATATGAAACAAAATGCAGATGGTAAAACTGTTGGGGCAGTAGATTTAGAACTTCCAGGTGTTGGTGAACTTATCGGTGGCTCACAAAGAGAAGAAAATTATGAAAAATTAATAAATAGAATGAAAGAACTTAATATGAATCCTGATGATATGTATTGGTATGTTAATTTAAGAAAATATGGTAGTTGCATTCATTCGGGTTTTGGCTTAGGGTTTGAAAGATTAGTTATGTATTTAACTGGTATGGAAAATATTAGAGATGTAATTCCATATTATAGAACTCCTGGAAATTGTGAGTTTTAAAATGATGAATTTTGGTAATTATATATTTTTAAATGGTTCAAGTTTGATTGATGAATCTGATAAATATCATCATAGAAGAATGCCAAGAGCCTATGGTAAATTAGATGGTGTGGTATATGTTGATTTTGATAATCCTATTTTAGTAAATCAAAATATGCAACCATTAAATATTCCAGGGAAGTTAGTTTGTAATTTAAATGGTAAAGTTTTTATTGCTAAAAGAGAAAACACTGATGGTTATTTTATAATTAATTGGAATGGAGAAATTGGTAATAGAACATACGATGAAATTTTTAGTCATAATGAAAATATGATAATTTTTAAAAATAGATATTTTGTTAAAGGCCACATTAAATACACTTATACGATTGTGAATGAAAATGGTGTTATTTGGGAAGATGATAAATTGCCAGATGAATTATTTATTACCGGATATTATATTTTAAAAGACAAAATAACTACTGGTAAATTTAGTGGTATTAGTTTAGAAATTTTATATGATAATGTAGGTGTGCCAATATATTCAACTATTAAGGGTGATGCTAAAAAATATTATGAAAATATTAAAGATATGATTGCTTTTAAAAAAAGAGAGTTAAATTCCGAAACTTTTTTAAGGGACTATATAAAAAAGCAATTAATATCATTAGGGTTAGGTACTATGGATGAGAGTATTGCTGATATGATTATAGAGGCAAATAGTCATGATTTATTATTAGTAGTGTCTTTAGAAAATGGTAAAATACTTGCTTATAAAATGTCAGAAAATCAAGAATTAATTGATGGAAATAATATGTTTTTAAAAAGATTAAGGAGTGAAGATGAATAAAATTATAGTTATATTAGGAATGTGTGGTTCTGGTAAATCAGTATTTTGTGATTATTTAGTAAATAAAGGATATAATAAAATATATTTTGGTGATGTTACATTTGATAAATTAAAAGAAGAAGGTTTAGAAATGACCCCTGAAAATGAAAGAATGATTAGAGAAAGACTGCGAAAAGAAGGGGGTATGGGAGTATATGCTACTTTAAATTTACCAAAAATTAGAGAAGCTTTAAAATTAGGTGATGTTTTAGTAGAAAGCCTATATTCTTGGGATGAATTAAAAATATTACAAGATGAGTTTAATAATATAGTAACTATTGGAATTGTAGTTGATAAACAATTAAGGTATGAAAGATTAGAAAAAAGAGATTATAGGCCATTTACTAAAGAACAAGCTAATAATAGAGATATTACTGAAATTGAAAATAGTAAAAAAGCTGGTCCTATTGCTTATGCAGATTATTACATATTTAATAATGGAACAATAAAGGAACTTGAAGATAGAATAGAAGAAATATTAAAGGTGATATAAATGTTTACTAAAGAAATGGTAGATGATTATGCTGAAAAATTACTTATTGGATTAAGTGATGCTGAAAATGCTTTAGTTTTAAAAGAATTTGATGTTATTGATAAATCAATGGCTATACTTGCTAATATAAAAAATATTAGCAATGTTGAGCCGATGACTCATGCTTTAGATGATTTAGAAATTGAATTAAGAGAAGATACGGAAGAAGATTCAGTTCCAATTGAAGATTTGTTTAGAAATTGTGATAATTATGAAGATAGAGAAATTGTAGTTCCTAAGGTGGTGGGATAATGACTGAACTTGGAATTGTAAAATTACATGAAATGTTAAAAAATAATGAAATTACAAGCAAGGATTTAATTAAAGAAAGTTTAGAAAAATCACATGAATTAAATGAAAAATGCAATGCCTTTGTAACTATTTTAGATGATGCATTAGAAAGTAAAATTACTGATAATTTACTTTCAGGTATACCTTATGGAATAAAAGATAATTATTCTACAAAAGATATTTTAACTACTGGCTCTAGTAATACTTTAAAAGATTATGTACCTTTTTTTGATGCTACTGCAGTTCTTAATTTAAAAAAGAGTGGAGCAGTTGCTGTTAATAAAACTGCAATGGATGAATTTGGTATGGGAGGAACAGGCACTACTGCTAATACTGGTATTATTAGAAATCCTTGGGATTTATCTAGGTCATGTGCGGGATCTTCAAGTGGTTCTGCTGCTGCCGTTGCTTATGGGGTTTATCCTTATGCCTTAGGTAGTGATACAGGAGATTCTATTAGAAAGCCTGCGGCTTTTTGTGGTATTGTTGGATATAAACCTACTTATGGAATGATTTCAAGATATGGTTTGTTTCCCTTTGCATCAAGTTTAGACACTTGTGGTGTTTTAACTAGAAGTGTTGAAGATGCGGCGATTGTAGTAGATGCTATGAAGGGAAAGGATAATCTTGATGCTACTTGTTGGAATTCTAGTAATATTTATCTTTATAAATCATTAGATAAAGATTCTAAAAACAAAAAATTATTTTATATTAGAGAAATAGTTAATTTAGAAAATTATCCTAATGCTAATGATACTTTAAAAAAACACTTAAATAATTTTTATGAAACAATTAATAAACTTAAAGATGTAGGCTATACAGTAGATGAAATAAGTATAGATAAAGAGCTATTAAAGGCTATACCTAGTGTTTATGTATGTTTATCTTGTGCTGAGGCTACAAGTAATTTATCAAACCTTACAGGTATTATTTTTGGTCCTAGGGGAAATGGCGATAATATTTATGAAATGATGAAAGATCATCGAACTAGAGGATTTTCACCTTTAATAAAAAGAAGATTGGTGATTGGTTCATATATCTTACAAAAAGAAAACCAAGAAAGATATTTTGTTAATGCTGCAAGAGCAAGACGATTAATAGTAGATAAAATGAAAGAATTATTTGCAATGTATGATGCATTAATTTTACCCGTATCGACTGGTCCGGCGCCATTATTAGATAATATTGGTGATGAATTAAATGAAGATGATACGGCACTTTTAGAAGAACATCTACAAATTGGTAACTTTGGTGGCTTTCCATCGATTACTATTCCAAATGGCTTTGTAAATGATTTGCCGGTGGGAATTAACATAACTGGTAATTGTTATGATGATGTAAATGTTTTAAATATAGCATATAAATTAGAATCTTTAATGGATTATAAGGACATGGTGGTTAAAGATGAATAAACAAAAAGCTGTAATTGGTTTAGAAATGCATTGTGAAATGACTTCAAATTCTAAAGTCTTTTCTAAAGCTCGCAATTCTTATAATGAACTTGCCAATGATAATGTTGTTGCTCTTGATATGGGTTTCCCTGGAACATTACCAACTTTAAATAAAGAATGTGTAAGAAAAGCAATTTTAATGAGTAAAGTGTTAAATTGTGAAATCCCAGAATATTTTTACTTTGATCGAAAAAATTATTACTACCCAGATTTACCAAAAGGTTATCAAATTACACAAATGCATAATCCTATCGGGGTTAATGGAAGTGTTATTATTGATTGTGGAGATTATGAAAAAGAAGTATTTATTCATGATATTCATTTAGAAGAGGATTCGGCTTCTCTTGATCATTATTCTGATGCAACACTAATTGATTATAATCGTTCTGGTGTACCATTATTAGAATTAGTCACTGAACCATGTTTAAATTCAGCAGATGAAGCTGTAGCGTTTTTGGAAGAAATGCGTAGAATTTATCAATATTGTGATGTTTCTGAAGCTGATACTAAAAAAGGTCAAATAAGATGCGATATAAATGTTTCTATAATGGATGAAGATAGCAATATTTTAGGTACTAAGGTAGAAATTAAAAATGTAAATTCGTTTGCTAATGTTAAAGAAACAATTAATTATGAAATAAAAAGACAAACTGAGTTAAAAGAATTAGGCAGATATAATGAAGTTGAACAAGAAACTAGAAGATTTGATGAAGAAACTGGAACTACAATTAGAATGCGTGGAAAAGTTGATGCAATTGATTATAAGTATTTTGTAGAACCTAATTTGCCTAAATATAAAATTACTTCTGAATATATTAAAAGTATTGAAAAAGATATTCCTTTGTTACCAAGAGATAGAAAATTAAAATATATAAATGATTATATGTTAAGTAATCATGATGCAAGTTTAATAATTAAAGATAAAGAATATGCTAATTATTTTGAAGAATGCGTAAATATTGGCATAGAACCTAAAATTGCTTTTAATTGGTTATTGGTTAATATTGTTTCATATTTAAAAAGGAATGATATTAGTTTAAAGGGTTTTTATTTAAAACCGCAATTATTAAAGCAAATTACCGATAAAATAGATGATAATACTATTTCTAGTAAACAAGCAAAAGAAATATTTAATGAATGTTTAGAAAAAAATATTGAACCAAAAATATTGATTTCTAATAATATTCAATTAAGTGATATTGTTGAATTAGAAAAATTAATTGCTAATATATTATTAAATAATCAAAAACAAATTGAAGACTATAAAAATGGTAAAACTAATTTATTTGATTATTTTGTAGGTCAAGTTATGAAAGAAACTAAGGGTAAGGCAAATCCTGTTATAACTAAAGAAATATTAAAAGACAAGTTAAATAGTTAGGTTCTTTGTCAAATAGTGTTGGTAGACAATAAATTTGATGAATGAATTGTCATGAGAGTGATTTTAAAATCACTC
>CALVIZ010000034.1 GCA_944331865.1 uncultured Bacilli bacterium
GTGATTTTAAAATCACTCTCATGACAATTCATTCATCAAATTTATTGTCTACCAACACTATTTGACAAAGAACCTTTTTTTATGCCCTACTTGCGTATTTTCCATCTTTAGTTGAAACTAATATTTTTTCTCCTTGATTAATAAATAAAGGAACTTTAACAATATATCCTGTTTCAATTTTAGCATCTTTTGTCGCATTTGTTGCAGTATTACCTTTTACTGCAGGTTCTGTTTCTACTACTTCAAATTCAATTTTTTCTGGTAAAGTAATACCTATAATTTCTCCTTCATAAGAATCAATATCTATTTCCAAGCCTTCTTTAATAAAATTAACACTATCTTTTAACACTGCTGCTGGTATTTCTATTTGTTCATAAGTAGTATTATTCATAAATACATAATTTTCTCCCATACTATATAAGTATTGAGCATGAACTTTTTCAATATGTGCTTTAGTTATTTTAATATTAGTATTAAAAGTATCTTCCGTAACAGCTCCTGTTTTTAAATTTTTTCTTTTAATTCTTACAAATGCTGGACCTTTTCCAGGTTTTACATGTTGAAATTCAACTATTGTATATAAATTACCATCCATAATAATGGTCATACCATTTTTTATATCATTAATATTTATATCCATAACTCACACTCTTTTCTCTTATTTCTTTTCTTTAGCCATAACAGTCTTACGACATTTTGGACAATATCTGTTAATTTCTAAACGATCCGGAGTATTTTTTTTATTTTTACTAACAGGGCGTAATTCATATCCACAAACAGAACATCTCATAGTAACTTCACTACGATTTTCTTTTTTTGCCATAATTTCCCTCCTTACTGATAAGTTCTCTATAATTATATCAAAATTATAAGAATTTTCAACTAATTTATTATTTTTTCTTTAAAAAAGAAGCTAATTAGCTTCATTTATTTTAAGTGTATTAATTAATTCATTATAATAATTACTACACTTACCATCATCTTTAATAATGTAATAATTTAATGTGTATAATTTGGCTTTATAAATTAAAGCATAAATATAAGAACCTTGATTATCAAAATAATACCAAGTTTTATTATCTATGTTTATATTATTTATATTTTCGGCTTTATATACATTACTTAAATAACTAGTTTCACTTTCATATGTATTATTCATTTCTTGAATTATAAAATTACATTCATTTAATTCATCTATATATTCATAAGATGAATATTTATCACTAATATATTTACTATTAAATTCATTTGGTACTACATATTTTAAAGTAATTACTTCTTTAGTTGATGTATCTTCTAATTTTTTTAATTCATCTTTTACATATTCATAACTTACATAAAAATATATTCCCAAATATATTACTAAAGCTATTATTAAACCTACTTTATTAACTCCACCCTTTTTCTTACATATCATACTTATATCTAAATTTTGTTCTTGGGCTTTTTTTATATCTTTTTTTATTTTATATAAATATAAATCTTTAAATTTAAAAGCTACTATAAAAGAAAACAATATTGACAATATACTACTTAAAATATTTAAGTTTAAAATATATTCAAATATTACAATAATTACTGCATTAATAACAAAATATAATAAAGTATATAAATACAATTTACGATAAATAAAATATAGTATAGAAAAGAAAAAAGTTGGCCACGAAAAATAATTATTAAGTATTTTTTCGCTATTTACCCCAATATATTCTTTTATATAATCTCTTTCAGTATCCATTTTATCACCATTTCTATTTTAACAAATTTAGTAGTTATCTGCAAGAAATGATGTTATATCCTTAGTTATTTTACTAGCTCCATAATACATTGTACTATTTGTGCCATTATTATGAGAAATATTTGGCGTTATAACCACTACGCTAAATTTAGGATCTTCCTCTGGAAAATAACCTGCAAAAGTGGAAGTAATTGTAGCAACATCTACTAAACCATCATTATTAGAATCATAAAATGATTCACTTGTTCCTGTTTTTCCTACAGCGAGCAAATCGTCACGCACATATATTTTTCCAGTACCTTCACTTAAAACAAGTTTTAAACCTTCTCTAATTCTATTTAAGTATTCTTCATTTAAATCTACATCATTTAATACATTAATCGCATTTTCATAAATTATTTCATCACCATCTTTAATTTCTTTCATAACCGATAATGCTAATCTTGAGCCACTTGCCATACTATTAATATATTGTAAAACCTCAATTGGTGTATAAGTATCATATTGGCCAATTGCTAGGTTTAAAAGTAAGTCATCAGCAACTTTCGAACCTATTATCCCTGTAGTTTCCCCCGGTAAGTCAATATTTGTTTTAACCCCTAAACCAAAACTTGCTAACATATCACGATAAATTTTAAAATGTTCTTGTGTTGCATTTAACTGCATATTTGGTTTATAAGTATTACCTGTTATTCCAATTGCTATTAAAAATTGAAAATAATTAGAAGAATAAGCTAACGCCTCTAAATCATTTATCCGTCCTAAATTTTTAAAACTACATTTTTGAGGAGTTAAATAGAGTTTAATACAAGAATCATTAATGTATTTTCCCATTTCTACTAAACCATATTTATATCCTACTGCAATTGTTGCCCCTTTTACTGCGGATCCTATAGTAAAAGATTTATTAATAACATTTAAACTTATATCACTCCATGTTTCATCATCATTATAACGCAATCCTGCCATAGCAATTATTTGCCCACTTAATGGATCACTAACTAATGCATATGAATCTTTATAATAAGTTGTATTTGGATATTTTTTCCCTAATAAAATCTTATCTTTAATAATTTCTTCTACTTTCAATTGAATATCTATATCAATTGATAAAACTAAATCATAGCCTCTTTGTTCTTCTTCTATTAAAGTTAAAGTATTATCACTATTAACTAAATATTTAGCTTTAGTTCCTTTTAAATATTCTTCGTATTGTTTTTCTAAATAACTTATTCCTACAGTATCTGTAAGTTCATAACCATTACTTAAATAATATTCTTTTTCTTCTTTTGGAATATTACCAATCGAACCCAATACATTTTTTAAAGTATCTTCATATAAATAAATTCTTTCCCAAGATAATTCACCAGTTACACCTGGTATATTACTTTCTATTACTTGAGCATATTCTTCTTCTTGAACATTTTTTAAAATTTCTTTTTTACTATAAGCATATCCATTATTCATTAAACTATATATTCTAGCAGCTTTTCTAAAACTTTCATTTTCTTCATTTAGCATTTCAGAAGTTATTCTTTCATATTTTAAATTATTTATTTCTTCTTGAGTTATTTTTCTTTCATCAAAAAGTCTATATTCTTCATTTGTTATTAAATCATTACCATTATTATTTTCTTTTAACCATAAAGTTTTTTGTTCTATAACACTACCTTGTTCTATACTTAGGATATTTGCTAATGTATAAGCAATTTCTATTTCTTTTGCAGTAGTAATATCTTTAATTTTATTATAATAAATAGTTTTTACTCCAATATTATCTACTAAAACTTTCCCATTAGTATCAAGAATCCTTCCCCTTGGAGCACTTCCACCATTTACATATACTAAAGTTTTATTTTCTAAAGCCATAGTATAAAAATCATTATTAGACCAAATAAAAATCAATCTAATAAGCAACACACTAAAAATAGCAATTAAAAACAAATACATATTTTTCTTCATATTTATAGTATTTCTTTTTTTACTTAATTCATACAATATAATAGGTGTTAAATATGTATAATATAATAGAAAGATATATGTCTATGATGAGCATTGAAGATGTTTCAAATTTTGCCACCAAAAAAGGAGTAAATTTATCTAATCAAGAACTAGAATTTACTTATAATTTTATAAAAAAGAATTGGCAAGATTATTTTAAAAATCCTAAAGTTTTTGATATAGATCGCTATAAAAACAATTATACTCCAGAAAACTTTGTAAAAATCAAAAAAATATTTCAAGAGTATTATCAAAAATTTAATCCATTTTTATAATAATCTACTACACTTTTTTCTAAATTAGCATTAAACTTTTTACTTACAATCATATCTATTTCAAACTTATAAGGTGGATAATCATTTATATAAGGTGTTTCTAATATTTTAGGAACATCTTTTAATTTAGAATTATATATTACATTTATTAAATTATCAAAACCAATAGTTCCAAAACCTATATTAGCATGTCTATCTTTATGAGCCCCTATTATATTTTTACTATCATTTATATGTATACATTTTATTTTATCAATACCTATTTCATTATCAAATTCTATTAAATAATCATCAAATTTTGCAATATCTACCCCAGAATCATTTAAATGACAAGTATCTAGACAAAAACCAACTTTATCTTTTAAATTTATATTATTATATATTTCTTTTAATTCATATAAATTAATACCACATTCACTACCTTTACCAGCCATAGTTTCTAGTAAAATCATTGGTAATGTATCTTCATCAATAATATAATTAATTGCTTCACTAATATTAGCTAAAGCTTCCATTTTATTTAATTTTAATGCATTCCCAGGATGAACAACAATATAATTTATTCCCATTTTAGTAATTCTACTTATTTCATTTTTTAAAAAGGCAATAGAAAAATTCCAAGACTCAACCTTTTCTTTATTTGCTAAATTAATTATATATGGAGCATGACAAATAATATTATTTATATCAATATTATTTTCTTGCATAAAATATTTTGCTTTATCTATTAAATCAGCATTAATATCTGCTCTTATAGTATTTTGGGGAGCCCCAGTATAAAACATAAATGTATTGGCACCATAACTTGCTGCCATTTTAGCTGAACCCAATAATTGATCTTTACCAAAAGATACATGAGAACCTATAATCATTTTTACCACCAATATAATTATACACAAAAAAATAGTTTTTGTAAAAACTATTCATTATCTTGTAATTTAAAATATTATAAATTTATGGATTACTACCTGAAGTAGTAGAAGAACCTGATGCTTGTTCACATTCTCCATAACTACTTTTCCATTTTACATTATCATAATTTTCTACATCATCTAAGTTAATATTAATATTTTCATTTGGACTAGACCAACTATCTACACCTGCACCTTCTCCAGCAGTACCACCTTTTCTCGAAATTATCATATATTCATCATTATGCAAATACACGCGATAAAAATAATTATTACTTCCTTTTTTTACATACACAGTACCATAATATTCATTTTTATCTGCATCATAAAAACCTTGATCAATTAAATCATGTATAGAAATACACTTCCAACTACCAACTTGTGCAGGCAAAGTATCACCACCCATTAAATCTCCAGCTGTAAAATAAGATTGAGCAGATTGAATAGCTTGATTCGCTTCTATTGCTAAAGCACTTCTTCTAGCTTTATCCATTTGTGGTAAAACTGCTTGTACAGCTATTAATATAATTATTGCAAGAACAACTATAACTGCTAATAGTTCAATTAATGTAAATCCTCTAAAAGCATTTAGTTCTTTATTTGTTTTTATATCCATTTTTTAAGCACCTCTCTAGTTTTAATAATACTATAATTTTTATTATTAGTCAATGATTTTTACTTTAAATCACATGATTTTTACTTTAAAACATCTAAAACTGAACTAATTAAATCCATATTATCTACCACATTATTAATTTTATCAGTTACTCTTTCTTTATACTTAATTTTCATATCTTCAACAAATCTTTTATAATCTATAACTCCCCGATTTAATTCTTTAAAATAATAAGAATTTTCTTTTAAATGATTATATTCTTTTAAGTTTTCTCTAAATGGTATTTGTAAATAGACTTGCATTAATCCTCAAAAAATTTATTTAAAGGTCTTGGAGATACTGGTCCTTTGTTTAAATTATTAGTAATATTTTGGGGAGTCTTTTTAGTTAAATCTTGAACAAAATCGATAGCTTTCTGCGCCGTATTAATATGACTTTTTATTGAATCAACATTAACATTTTTAACCATATTAGTTATTTTATTTATACTATCAACAGTTGATCGATCATTATTTAAAATATACTTATTCCATACATTTTCATCTTCACCGTAAATATCATATAATTCATAAAACTTTTGCCAAGTCATTTCCCCACTTTGAACGAATTTTATAAGTTCTGGTTTAGTTTTAATAAAATTTTTAAACTCTTCTTGTTTCATAAAAAATCACCCATTAAATTTTATGTAATTAATGAGTGATTTATCCTAAATTTTAAAATCTTCAACAAAGTCAGAAAATGATAATTGTTCTTGTTCCAATATTTTATTTTCATTATTATCTTGTTTTTTTTCATCTTTAGTTATTAAATTAATATCATTTGATTTCAATGCCCATAAGTCAATAACATTTTTACTAATTATACTTCCAGTACTACTAATATCCATTATTGGTATTTCACTATTTTTCATTTCTTTTATATCATTATCAATTTTATACAAATTAATATCTTTACTATTAGTTAAATAAGCAAAATTTAACTTATAATCTTTAGTTTTAGCTTTTTTAAATAACATATTACCCTTTTTAGCTCTAGTTATTAAAGAAAGTTCATTTATTTTAATTCTTTTAGCAGTTCTATAATTAGTAAATATATTTAAATATTCATCTTCTTCTTTAATAGATGCGCCATATATCACATAATCATCTTTTAAATTAATACCTTTTACTCCACTAGCTTTTACTCCGACTAATGGTATTTCACTAGTTTTAAATCTTAAATAATAACCATTGTTAGTTACAAATAAAGTAGTCTCTTTCGAAGTAGTTACATTAATTAATTCATCATTTTCCTTTAACTTTATAGCAACCATAGGTTTAGAATATCTAGTTACTTCAAAGTCTTTTAAAGATACTTGCTTTGTTAAACCATTTTTAGTAAACAATACTAAATTCTTATTTTTATCTTTCAAAATCATACTAGCTACTATTTTTTCATCTTCCTTAATCATTACAAAGTTACTAATATGTTTTCCTAAATCTTTCCATTTACATTCAATTATTTTATGAATAGGAATATATAAATAATTACCTAAATTAGTAAATAACAATAAAATATCTTGAGTAGTAACAAAGTATTTACTTCTAATAAAATCTCCTGGTTTTAATGTTGTTTCTTCATCTGAAGAATTATGACTTTTTAAACTTACCCTTTTTACATATCCATCATTACTTACTACTACAACAACTTTTTCATTTGGTATCATTTCTTTTAAGTCTACTTTTATTTCGGTAACTTCATCTTTAATTATAGTCTTTCTTGCAATAGCATAATTTTTCTTCACTTCACGCAATTCATTTTTCATAACATTTTTAAGTTTATTTTCATCATTTAATATGCTTTCACATTCTGCAATTAATTTTTCAAACTTTTCACATTCTTCTTTCAAAGTTACAATATCAGTATTAGTTAAACGATATAATTGTAAAGTAACAATTGCTTCAGCTTGTTCTAATGTAAAATCTAATTTAGAAACTAAATTTTCTTTAGCATCACTTTTATTTTTACTAGCTCTAATAACTTTAATTACATCATCAAGAATAGATATAGCTTTAATTAAACCTAACATAATATGATAATTTTTTTGATAATAAGCTAAATCAAATTCTGTTCTTTTAGTTATGACTTCTTTTTGATGAGCAATATAAGCATCTAATATTTCTAATATTCCTAAAGTTTTTGGAGTTCTATTTACTATAGCTACCATGTTATAACTATATGATATTTGTAAATCAGTATTTTTTAATAAGTACATTAATACTAAATCTTTATTAGCTCCATTTTTTAAATCGATAACAATTCTTAATCCTTCTCTATCTGTTTCATCTCTTACTTCAGCAATACCATCAATTTTTTTATCGATTCTTATACCTTCAATTTTTGATACTAAATTTTGTTTATTAACATCAAAAGGTATTTCACTAATTATTATTTGTTCTTTACCCTTTTCTTTTTTAAATTCATATTTACTTTGAAGAACAACTCTACCTTTACCAGTTTTAAAAGCATCAATTATACCATCTTTACCTTGAACTATTCCTCCGGTAGGAAAATCTGGTCCTTTAACTATATCTAAAATAGTATCTAAATAACAATTTGGTGAATCTATTCTTTTAATTGTAGCATCAATAATTTCTCCTAGATTATGTGGGGGAATATTAGTTGCATAACCTGCAGATATACCATTAGTTCCATTTACTAGTAAATTAGGAAATTTAGCTGGTAGTACCGTTGGCTCTAATAAGCGATCATCAAAGTTTGGTGCCCAAGCAACTGTATTTTTATCTAAATCTTTTAATAATTCACCACTAATTTTAGCAAGTCTTGCTTCTGTATAACGATATGCTGCTGGAGGATCTCCATCCATTGAACCATTATTACCATGAATATCTACCAAAATATGATTTTGTTTCCACCATTGAGACATTCTTACCATTGCATCATATACTGATGAATCACCATGAGGATGATATTTACCTAAAACATCTCCAACTGTTGTAGCACATTTAAGATATCCTTTATCCCAAGTATTACCAGCTTTAAACATAGCAAAAAGTATTCTTCTTTGAACTGGTTTAAGCCCATCTCGAACATCAGGAATTGCCCGATCTTGAATTATTTCTTTAGCATATTTAGCAAATCTATCCCCCATTATTTCTTCTAAAGAATAATCTTCAATTTTTTTTAATATGTTTTCCATTATTCACCCCTATACTGCACGATAATTATCTTCCATAGTAAAGACAACATTTTCATTAATCCATTCTTTTCTAGGCTCTACTTTATCACCCATTAAAACATTAACTCTTTTTTCTGCCAAAGCTGCATCTGTAATATTAACTCTAATTAAACTACGAGTATCAGGATTCATTGTAGTATCCCAAAGTTGATCTGGATTCATTTCTCCTAAGCCCTTATATCTTTGAATAGAATATTTCCCTGTATTTTCTTTTTTTACTTCCTCTAGTTCCTCATCTGTATAAACATAATATTTTTTCTTACCGTAATCTAATTTATAAAGTGGAGGCATAGCAATATAAAGTTTACCAGCTTCAATCAAAGGGCGCATATAACGATAAAAGAATGTCAACAATAATATTTGAATATGTGCTCCATCGACATCGGCATCAGTCATAATAATTACTTTATCATAATTAGAATCTTGAACATCAAAATCTTGACCAACTCCTGCCCCAATAGTATAAATTAAAGTATTTATTTCTTCATTTTTCATAAGTTCTGCTAAATTAGTCTTTTCACTATTAATTACTTTTCCTCGCAAAGGCAAAATAGCTTGAAATTTTCTATCTCTTCCCCCTTTAGCAGAACCACCAGCTGAATCACCTTCCACAATAAATAGTTCATTTATTTTAGCATTTTTACTTCCTGCTGGAGCAAGTTTACCAGATAAATTTCGTTCCATTTTTTTAGATTTACCACTTCTTGCTTCTTCTCTAGCTTTTCTAGCTGCTTCTCTAGCAATTTTGCTTTTCATAGCTTTATCTAAAATATTTAAGGCTACTTCTTTATTTTCTTCTAAATAAAACTTAATAGCTTCATAAGTTATACTTTCCGTAACGCTTCTTGCTTCTGGTGTTCCTAATTTACCTTTAGTTTGTCCTTCAAATTGCAATAATTCTTCAGGTATTTTTAAACTTATTACAGCAGATAAGCCTTCTCTAACATCAGCACCATCTAAAGAGCCATCTTTACCTTTAAATAAATTATTATTTTTAGCATAATCATTAAAAGCTTTAGTAATTCCTGTTTTAAATCCTACTTCGTGGGTACCACCATCAATTGTTTTAACATTATTAACAAATGATAAAATATTTTCATTGTAAGTATCAGTATATTGTAAAGCAATATTTACTTCAATTTTTTGTTTAACATTACTAAAATTTAAAACTTTATGCAAAGTGTTTTTACCTTCATTAATATATTCAACAAAACTAATTAAACCATTATCATAATGAAACTTAGCTTCTTTTTTATCTTCTTCATCAATAACTTCAATGGTAAGGCCACTTAATAAAAAAGCACTTTCTTGCATTCTTTCAACAATTGTTGTATATGAAAAATTACAATTTTTAAATATTTCAGGGTCTGGCAAAAATTTTACAATAGTACCAGTTTTATTGCTTTTTCCAACCGTTTTTAATGGTGACTTAACATGACCACCATTTTCAAATTCAATTGAAGAAATTAAACCATCACGATATATTACAACTTGCATAGATTTAGATAAGGCATTAACAACACTAGCCCCTACACCATGAAGACCACCACTTACTTTATAGCCATCTTCAGAGAATTTCCCTCCAGCATGCAAAATAGTATAAATAACCTCTGGAGTTGGTTTACCAGATTCATGCATACCAATTGGCACTCCACGTCCATTATCGGCAACTGTAATGCTACCATCTTTATTAATAATAACTTTAATATAATTACCAAAACCATTTATAACTTCATCTATTGAATTATCAACAATTTCCCATACTAAATGATGCATTCCTCTTTTATCTGTTGACCCAATATACATTCCTGGTCTTTTCCTAACTGCTTCTAATCCTTCAAGTATTTTTATAGATGATTCATCATACTTTGTCATTTTTTATTCACCTAAATAATTATAACAATAAAAAAGAGCTAAAATCAAGTTTTATCTCTTTATTTCATATGTTTCACCAGTAATATTGTCTAATTTAACTTCTTCGTCAACTGTATCCTTTTTTAACGCCGGTAGTTCCATATCAGCATCATCTTCAATTGTAAATAACGAAACTTTTTTATCAGATTCAGTATTTTCTTCTTTTTCTTCAGGTTTATTAACAAAGACTGAACTAAATACTGGAGATGGTTTAAATTTCTTTTCTTCAATTTCTTTTGTTTCTGGTTTTTTATCTTCTTTTAAACCAACTTCATCAATTTGTTGTTTTAAACTTGCGAGTTCATTTAAGTCTTTTTCAATATCATCAAAATCATTAGCAAATAATGGTTTTTCTTCTACACCTAATAATGGTTTATCTTTATCATTTGTTAATATAACATCATCATTTTTTTCTTCTTTTATATCTGGTTCAAATTCAATAACATTTACTTTTTGAGTTTCATCTTCAACAATTGGTAAACTTTGTGTTTCATCAAATATTGATTTTTTTTCAGAAACCATTTCTTTTGGAAGTTCAATATTTTCTTCTTTTTGTTCTTTTATTAACTCTTCTTTAGATTCTTCTTTTTCTTCTACTTCAGTATTTTTAACTTCTACTTTTTCTAATTCTTTCTTTTCTTCTTTAAAAGCATTATCTAATTCTATTTTTTGCAATCTTTTAGTTTCTTCTAATTTTTGATCTTTCTTACCAAAGAAGAATACCACAACAAATAAAATTACCAATACTACTAAAGCAATAGTTAAATATAATATAAAATTATCACTTTGATATAAATTATATATGAAATCCATCACATACACCTCTTTATTCCTATATATTTTAATATTATCAAAATATACTAAAAAAGTAAATGTTTTTCTTAAAATTTTACAATTTTTAATAAAAAAAATAAGCTTTTAAACTTATTTATAACGATTCATTTGTTGCATAACTTGTTTCACTTGTTTTTGACTAGGCTTTCTTCCCATACTACTCATCATTACTTCAATCCCGAGTTTTTCAATAGTTGTTATTTTTAATACTATTTGAGCCCTTATTCTACAAGGCTTTTTTTATGTCAAGTA
>CALVIZ010000035.1 GCA_944331865.1 uncultured Bacilli bacterium
TTCTATACCTTCTTTGTATGTCCATTTTATTGGATACCTTCTTCTAATTGTGTCCACACTTATGGGTACATTATATTCTATCCCTTGTTCTATCCCTTGTTCTATGCCTTGTTCTATACCGTTTTTAACTCCATCTTGATATGATATTTCTTTTTCTGTATTTCTAAGTAATATTTCATCTTCTTCTGGTGTTAACCAATTAAATTCTTCATTTACTTTCATAAGAACATACTCAAACTCCTTTATTATTTTATCATTGGGATAATATTTACTTAATTCTTCTTTATCCTTATCCATCATTATTATATATTTATATTCTTCTTCTCTTTCTTCCCCATTATAACATGCCACTTTTAAATTTTCTATATTTATTTCTACAATTTTAAAATTATCTACATATTTTTCATGATCATCTGACTGCATATAAAAACTTTTATATGTATAACTATGATCTGTTTTCCCATAATTTAAATTTACTTGGATGTATTCACTATTTATATCATACATATCACCTTTTCTTACATTTTGACTATAAAATGATGTTATATAATTAAAATTTCTTATTCTTTTTGCTTTTGAATAATCATTTAAATTTATTTCAACATTTACATATCCTCCTTCAACTTCAATTAATACATCTAATAACTTTTTTCTTTCATTTGCTATTCCTTTGGATATTTCATTATTAAAAAACTTTATTAATTTAACTTCCTTTTTTAATGCTTGGGAAAGTATCTTTTCTAAAATTTTTTTACCATATTTGGGATAACCTATTACTGCTTTAAATACATCATCTCTACTTGCTTTAACAAATTCTTTTTCACTAATCTTCATCTTGTTCATCTCCTTTGCTTTTAATTGTTAATCTTTTCCCCTTTCACTATATATATTAAATTAAATATTTGTTTTTTCTTTTTTTATTTTATTAATTTATTAAATTCATAAAAAAATAGACTAAATATATTATCTAGTCTAAAACACACATTATTCTTTATTTTCATAAGAAAGTAATTTTTTAATATCTTCTTCGGTAAGTTCTGATAAAATATTTTTATCTCTAATTTCTCCATCAATTAAAGTATCACTTAATTTCCTTTTTTTGTTTTGTAAATCCAATATTTTTTCTTCAATAGTTCCTTTATTAATTAAATGAATTACTTCAACATTTTTAATTTGACCAATTCGATGAGCTCTATCTGTTGCTTGATTTTCAACTTGAGGATTCCACCATAAATCTAAATGGATTACTACATCAGCACTAGTTAAATTAAGTCCAGTTCCCCCAGCTTTTAAAGTAATTAAAAATATTTTTATATCTTCTAGTGTATTAAAATCATCTACCATTTTTATTCTATCTTTAGATGATATACTACCATCTATACGATAATATTTTATTTTTTCATCATTTAATAAATTGCTTACTTTATCAATAGCCTTTTTAAATGATGAAAATATTAACATCTTATGTCCATTAGTAGTATATTCTTTTATTATATTAATCAATGTATCTAGTTTATTAGATATATTATTGTATCCATCATATACTAGGCTAGGATCAATACAAATTTGTCTTAATTTAGTTAAAAGTTGTAAAATTAAAAATCTTGCTTTAGACATACCTTCAGTTTCAATTATTTCTTGCATTTCTCTTTGTACTCTTTCAAGTTCGGCCGCATATAATTTTTTTTCGTCATCTGACATTTCGATATATATATCATTTATTAATTTATCTGGTAATTCCTTTATTACATCTTTTTTCTTTCTTCTTAATATAAAAGGATTTATTACATTACTTAAACCTTTTAATAGTTTTTCTGATTCACTGTCAAAATCTTTTATTTTATATTTAGCTTGAAATTTATTTAAACTTGCTAAATATCCAGGCATAATAAAATCAAAAATACTCCATAATTCTAATATTGAATTTTCTAAAGGTGTTCCTGTTAAAGCAAATTTAACATCACTATTTATACTTTTAACTACTTTGGTAATTCCTGCTGCATTATTTTTAATATTTTGAGCTTCATCGATAATAATAGCATGAAAATATTTTTCTTGATAAATATCTTCATCTTCTCTTAATAACCCATAGGTGGTTATGATAACATTTTCAGATAAAGAATTAAGCATTTTTATTCTTTTTTCTTTATTACCTAAACAAATTATTCTTTTAATTTCAGGTGCAAATTCTAAAAACTCATGATCCCAATTATATACAAGTGATGTTGGTACTACTATTAAAAATTTATAATTACTATCTTCTTGTAACATTTCTTTTATATAATATATTACTTGAATAGTTTTACCTAAACCCATTTCATCAGCAAGTATTCCCCCAAAACCAATTTTATCTATTGTTTTAAGCCATTTAAGACCTGTTACTTGATAATCTCTAAGGGCACTTAAATCATTTAAAATAAGTGTACTATCTTTAAATTGATAAAATCTATCTATTAGGTTATCAAATAAATTATCAGTTTTAATTATATGATATTTAGTATTTTTTAAACTATCTAAATATATTGCTCGATATTTTAAAATACTACCATGACCATTTATTATATCTTCATCACTTAATTCTAAATCATTAGTAAGTTCTTCAAGTTCATTTAATGCTTCATCTTCTAAAGATAATATATCTCCATTTTTAAGTCGATAATATTTACTTTTGTTTTTAATATTTTTAAAAACATTTACTAATTCATCACTTGAAATATCCCCTAAATCAAAATTAAACTTCATTATATTATCAATTCCAATACTAAACATTGATGATACATTTGTTTTTTTCCTAATATTTACATTTTTAAATTTTTCAGTAGTATATACAACATACATACTAGCAAGATTTTCTAAACCACTTTCTATAAATTCTACTTGTTTATCTAAATCTTTTAATATAATTTTGTTATTATCAATAACAAAATTATATTTAAGTATATCATTTATTACTTTAGTTTCAAACTCCATATCTCTAAGAACTATAGTATTTTTATCAAAATAATCTATAGTAATATCATCATAAGTAAATTTAATATTACATAAAATATAATCTTTAATATCAAAATATAATTCTACTTTAATATTATTAGTAATTACTAAATCATCAACTGTTCCATCAACAACCATTTCTTTTTTCAATACATTCATTAAACCTTTAGTAAAATCTTCTATTTTTTCTTTACTAATTTCTAATGTATCTATATTATAATCTAGTAATTCTTCTAATAATTCTTGTTCTTCTTTATTTAAATGATATAACTTACCCTTATATATTATATATTCTAAATCATCTAAAAATTGGATTATATTATCTAAATCAAATTTTAAATTATAGTTATCATTACTTTTACTTAAAATACTTTTAATTGGAAAATTATCATATATCTTATCTATTTGATAATTTTCCAATACAAAAGAACAATTTTTAATATTTTTTAAAAATTTCTTTATTTCATTATTACTATAAAATCTATTATTTACTCCGTTAGATAGTTCTAAATAGGCATCTATTATTATTTTATCATGTTCATTAAAATAATATTTACTAGGATTATATGTAAAAAATTTACCAAAGTTTACTTCTCCATGATTTTCTTCATAAACTTTCTGAAAGGCTCCTACTTTAGTATTTAAATTATATAATTTATCTATACCTATAGTTATTTTAGGTTCTAAATAACTACCATAATAATATCTATCATTTAAAATTATGTTTAAATTTACGGTAAGTTCTTTTTTTAAGGCAATTGGTTCTTTATTAATAAATCTATCTATTATTCTATTAGTTATTGTCTTATTATCTTCTACTATATTAAATAATTCTTCATAATTATATAAAATTGCCGCTCCAAGATGTTTACAAGTTCCAAAACTTTGAAATTGCATACAATCACAATCAACATCTAATATTTTATAATCATGAGATATTTTAATAAATACATTATAAAATTCATCAAAAAAACTTTGCGATTCTACAACAAAACTATAATTAGTACAATCTTGATATGTAGTTTTTTCTTCTAATACTACTTCATCTCTAGATATTCTTGATGCTTTAATTATATCAGTACCACTAACAAAAGTACCAATGTTACTTATATTTAATAAATTTTTAATAGATACATTTTTCATTAAAAAACCACCAAACATATAGTAACATAAATTTGGTGATAGTGTAAAGTATAAATTATTGATATTTATATCCGTAATCTATTGGCAAAGTCCGACCCTCGCCGTTTTATAGGCGGCGAGGGATTAGTTTATCACATACCTATTATGTATGGATCTGCCATTGTTCCATTTCCATCTTTTACATAGACTGAAGAGTCCAGATACAAGACTGGTCTGGCCGAAAAGCCATAGTGCGCGCTGTCGTCGTACACATGGCCGCTGCTGAGCACATTGCCGTGGATGTACACATAGAACACGCCATTACTGTCCGACGAATACGGAGTAAGTGTCCATTCAAAACCTTGTCCATATAACCAACTTTCTCCTGCACATGTAGATGTATTATATGAATCTAAATATGTTGTTCTTGCACATGAACTTGCTAGTACACTATATCCATAATCACTTGGATACATTAATCCTATTTTTCCTTCCCACTCTATCGGTCTTCCACTATACACTGTAGACCCTCTTTCATATCCATAAAACGCCTCCGCTGTTGCACTTGTACTTGAATATCCTCCCAAATACCATTTTACATTTGCTATCATATTTCTATATGTACTATTTATTCCTATACTTGTATAATCACAATTACTTGGTACTGTTGTTGAATATCCATAACAGTATCCACTATCTGTTCCATTTTCTCCATTTAAGTATGCCCCATTAAGTAAATTCATTAAACTTGCTGCTGTCCAATCATTTGTATTTGATTTGTCCCATACTAGTCCTCCGATTGAATCTACTCTTATTATCTTGACTAAATTCTTACCACTTTGTCCATGAGATGCTGAATCAAACACTCCTATTATTCTCCACAATTCATTATTAAACCATATATAATTATTGGGATTTTTTCCTTCATATCTATATCCATTTTCATTAACCACTTGTCCTGTTCCTTGGGTAGAACCAGATAAACCAGTGATGTAGTTGTTTAGGTAAGTTTTAGAACTTGGGGTTTGATATGTTAAATTACATGATGTATATTTATTAGCTATACTAGATATTTCTATTCTTTGATATAATGGATTATATATAGCATCTGCTCCAGTACAACTAAGAGTTGCTGGAGTAGAAGGATTATAATTACCATTATTATTTGTATAAATTGTTACATCTGGAGGAAGTACTATATCAAAATATAAATAACATTTATCGGAACCACTTGTTTTTAAACTAACTGTTCTTGTATCTTCATGCCATGTAAGTTCTCCACCATTTTCACATCGACTTAATGTTTCATTATAAATATAACCTGAGCCCGGCCATAAACTAGATGATGATGGTTCATATGAACCTGACCCAGCTGCTGTTTCAAGCATTATAGCATACATACCTGATACTTTATTTTGATTATCTTCTAATACTTTAGCATTACTTTTATTATTTATTAATAATATACAAATAAATATTACTAATAAACAAATAGATGATAATATAATTAATTTTTTCTTTTTCATATAGCCTCACTATCTGTAGTATAACAAATTACTTTGAAGTATATTGTCAAACGAAGTCTACTACTATAATAATTATAGATAAATTTTGTCTAAATTGCAATAGATAAATTTTAACTATATTATAATTTTATTGATGTGTATGAATAGATTAAAAGAACTTAGAGAAAATAGTGATTTATTGCAAAGGGAAATTGCAAAATATTTGGGAATAACTCAAAGAAATTATAGTTACTTTGAAACAAGTCAAACTATGCTTACTGCTGATATATTAATAAAATTAGCGGATTTTTATAATACTAATATCGACTACTTGTTGTATAGAACTGATGTTAAACAAGCATATCCTAAATCAGTAGTTGATAAAGAGTATATTGAAGTATAAAAAAAGATTTAAAACATAATTAAAGGTTTTAAATCTTTTTGGTTTGCTTCATATATAGCTATATCTTTATTTTTATATGTAAATATTACTCTATTATCTATATTAAATATATTATTAATTCTATTACCATTTAATACTTTGTTAATTAAATTATCAGGTAGTTCTATTACTTTATAATCTAAAAAATCTTTTATATTAAGTAATTTATAATTATTATTTTTTATATCTTCTATTTTATATGATTCTTCTAAAGTAAAGTTTCCTTGTTTTATTCTTATTAAATTATTCATTGTTCCATCTATATTTAGTTTATTACATATATCTTTTATTAAAGAACGTATATATGTACCTTTTGATACTTTTACTTTAAAAGTAATTATATCATTATTAAAAGATATTAGTTCTAAATTATAAATTGTTACTTTTCTTTTTGGTAATTTTACTTTTTCATTATTTCTAGCATAATTATATAATCTTTTACCATTTACATGAACTGAAGAATAAAGTGGTACTTCTTGTAAATAACTTTTTGTATAATATTTAAATACTTTTAATATATCATTTTTAGTAATATCTACTATACTAGTAGATATTATATTACCAGTTATATCTAAAGTATCAGTAGATATACCAAGTTTTATTTCTGCAATATATTCTTTTGTATCATTTACTAATATATTTACTAGTTTTGTATATTTACCTATTACACAAACTAAAACACCACTAGCTATTGGATCAAGAGTTCCAGTATGACCTATTTTTTTAGTACCTAATATAATATTTAGTTCATTAACTATATCTCTACTGGTTTTCCCTTTTTCTTTGTTTACTACTATTAGCCCGTTCATTATCTTTTTTTAATATGTCCATATATAAAACTAGAGTTTGAAATTGTGCTGTTGTTTGAGGATGTTCGGGAATATATTGAAAACCATAAGTTAATAAACTATTTATTACTGCTATATCATTTTTAGGTACTTCAAATTCTAATCTTTCAAATTCATTGGCCTCAGCATAACTTTGCATTTTACCTATTATTTCACTAATTATTGGCATTTTTTCTTCTAAACTTAAATTAGATAAAAATATTATCTCTGGTATATGTAATATACTTCCATCTTTTTTTACTCTAAATATACTAATAAGTTCTATATCACTATAGTATAAACCAAAAGAAATATCTTCTTGTTCAATTGAATTTATTGCATTCATTGCTCTACAAACAAATTCATCATTTAAGTCTCTAGGTTTTAATTTAGATATTTCTTTAGGTTTATTTTTTATTCTATCAAGAAATAAACCATATAAATTTAGAAAAAATTGATAATAGCCATAATATATTATATCTTTACTAGTCTTTGGCAAAGAATTTTCAGCAAATATAATCATTTTTATCCCCCTTACTTTATATTACTTAATATATTATCTATTTTACTTCCATATTCGATTGATTTATCATAAATAAATTTTAATTCTGGTGTGTGTCTTATTTCTATTTTTTCACTAAGTTTTCCTCTTAAAAACTTAGCTGCTTCATTTACTTCTTTTTCTTGATTTGCTTCATCTAAATCTAATAGGGATGTAAAATATACTTTGCAATAACTTAAATCATTTGTTAAGTCTACTCCCGTGATAGTTACACTTTTTAAAAGTTCATCATTTGTTTCATTAATTATTATATCACTTATATATCTAAGGATATCTGATTCAATTCTTTTTATCCTACGATTTTTCATGAGGCACCTCAATCATTTCATAGACTTCAATTATATCCCCTTCTTTAAAGTCGTTGAATTTTTCTAAAGTAATACCACATTCATATCCTTTTTTAACTTCTTTAACACTATCTTTTTCTCTTTGAAGTGAAGATATTTTATCATCACTAGCTATTATTATTCCATCTCTTATTACTCTAGCTAATGCACTATTTTTAACTAAACCATCAGTTATATATGATCCTGCTATATTACCAATTTTTGAAAATTTAAATATTTTTCTAATTTCTGCTGCTCCAATTACCTTTTCTTCATATACTGGATCAAGCAATCCATTTATTGCATCTTCCATATCTTCTACTAGTTTATAAATTATAGTATATAATCTTATTTCAATATTTTTATCTTTAGCTAAATCTTTGGCACTACTACTTGCTACAACATTAAATCCTATTATTATTGCATCAGATGCACTAGCAAGTATTACATCAGATTCACTAATTGCTCCAATACCACTACGTATGACATTTATTTTTATGCCCCCAGCAGTTATCTTTTCAAGTGATGATTTAACGGCTTCTTCAGAGCCTCTTACATCTGCTTTAAGTAAAACATTGATTTCTTTATCACCAGCATTAATACTAGCAAATAAATCATCTAGTGATTTTCCTTTTTGTTTGCCAGCATTTATTTTAGCTAATGTTTCTCTTTTTTCAGCAATACTCTTTGCTTCAGCTTCCGTTTCAAAAGCCATAAATTTATCACCAGCTGATGGATTTTTAGTTAAACCTGTAATTTCAACTGGTGTTGATGGACCTGCTTCAACTATTGATTTGCCACTATCATTTTTCATTGTTCTTACTTTAGCATAACTCGTACCAACTACTATTGGATCTCCAATTCTTAATGTTCCGTTTTGAATTAAGAATGATGCTACTCCCCCAATGTTTTTATCAACTCGGGATTCTATTACTGCTCCAACAGCATATCTGTTTGGATTTGCTCTTAAATTTTGCATTTCAGCAACTGTTAATATAGTTTCTAAAAGTAAATCTATACCTTCACCAGTATGAGCAGATATATTTATAAAAGGTATATCTCCACCCCAGATTTCCGGTGTAATTCCTGCTTCATTCATTTCAGTAAGTACTCTATCTATATTAGCATCTTTTTTATCAATTTTATTTACTGCTACTATTATTGGTACATTTGCAGCTTTAGCATGGTCAATTGCTTCTTTAGTCTGTGGCATTACCCCATCATCTGCTGCTACTATTATTATTACTATGTCAGTAACACTAGCACCTCTTGCACGCATTTCAGTAAAAGCTGCATGACCTGGAGTATCAATAAATGTTATAAGCTCATCATTATACATTGTTTGATATGCCCCAATATGTTGAGTTATACCCCCAAATTCTTTGTCTACTACATGAGTCTTTCTTATGTAATCAAGTAATGTTGTTTTCCCATGATCAACATGACCCATTATGGTTACTATCGGTGGCCTTTTAACTAAATCATTTTCATTATCTATAATTTCATATTCTTCAAAATTAGCTACATCTTGAGTTTCTTCCCTTTTTAATGTTTTTCCATAATCAAGTGCTATAATTTCCGCATTTTCAAATTCTAAAGGTTCATTTATACTAACCATTAAACCCATGCCAATTAATTTTTTAATTACATCAGTACCACTTACGTTTAAACTATTTGCTAGTTCTCCAACTGTCATATTGTTTTTGTATAAGACAATATCATCAGTTGTATTACTCATTAATTTATTCTTATGCTTATACATTTCTTTTTTAAGCATATTAAATTCATTTTTTTCGTTCTTATTATCTTTTTTCTTTAATTTTTCTTTTGTAACGCTTTCTTTTATTTCTTTATCAAATGTACTAGATGTAAGTATTTCATCTACTTTATCATCTATTACATCTTCTTCTTCAAAAGTAGTTTCATCATCTGTAGATATTAAATTAATTAAATTATCTAACATTATTATATCATCATCTGTTAAATAATCATCTTTAGTATGAACTGCAATATTTAATTCTTGACATTTTTTTAATACTTCAGCAACAGATAAATTTACATCTTTGGCATAATCTTTAACTGTCATATTATCACCCTTTCTTTTTTTATTTTATCATATTTTCTAATTCCTCATAAATATTATTGGGTATTTCTACTCCTAATACTTTATCTAATATTTTATTTTTATTTGCTTTTTTTATAACTTCTATATCTTTTTTTAAATAAGCCCCTCTTCCATTAGCTTTTCCAGTTTCATCTATTATTATATTATTTTCTTTATCTTTTACTATTCTTATTAATTCCTTTTTTGGTAACTTTTCTTTAGTTATAACACAACTACGCATTGGTATTTTTTTATTCATTACTATTTCCTTTTTTATTTATTTCTTCCATTGTAGTAAGTTCTAATAAATATTTTGTTAACTTACTTGCTAGTTTTATATTACTTCCACTTTTACCAATAGCAAGTTTCTTTTCTTCTTCTGATACTATTACTAATGCTTCTCTTTTTTCAGGATCAGGTATACTTACTATAACATTTTTAGCTGGTGTCATTGCACTTTTAATAAATTCAACTGGATCTTCACTATATAATACTACATCTACTTTTTCACCATTTAATTCTTTTAAAATACCTGCGATACGACTTCCCTTTTCTCCAATACATGAACCTATTGGATCTATTCTTTCATTTGTAGATGATACTGCAACTTTAGAACGTATGCCTGCTTCTCTTACTACTCTATTTATTATAATTGTACCATTTGCAATTTCTGGTATTTCATGTTCAAATAATCTTTTTACAAACCCAAAGTTATTTCTTGATAATTTAATTACTGGCCCTTTAGGTCCATTTATAACTTTAGTAACATAAACTCTTATATTTGAACCCATTACTATTTTTTCTCCTGGTATTATTTCACTTTTTGGAAGTATTCCTCTAGTTCTTCCTAAATCTATATAGTAATTTTTTTGATCTTCTAATGCTACCATTCCTAACATTAATTCATCTTGTTTGTCAGCAAATTCATCAATTATACTAGCTTTTTCTGCTTCCCTTATTTTTTGCATTACTACTTGCTTAGCTGTTCCTGCCGCAACACGACCAAAATCTGCTGGAGTAACTTCTTTTTCAATTGTTTCTCCAACTTTTATTCCAGGAACAATTTCTTGAGCATCTTCTAGTAAAATTTGGGCATCTCTATTTATTGTAGGTTCTATCTTTTTAATATTTCCTTCTTCATCTACTTCTTCATGACCTTCATCATATTCATCTACTACTACTAAATAAGAATATACTTTTATTTCCCCAGTATCTCTATTAATGTCAACTTTAACATTGGTTTTGGAATTAAAGTTTTTCTTATATGCCGTTTGGAGTGCTAATTGTAATGCTTCAAAAACTATATCAGAACTTATGTTTTTTTCCGCAACTAAATTGTCTAATGCTTTAATTAATTCTTTACTATTCATTTTTTAACCTCTTTCCTTACTTACTACATCCATAATGTAGCTATCATTAGTTATGTTTGCTTTATCTACTATTTTATCAACTACCTTTGTTGCATCAACTATTGCTTCTAAATCAATACCTCCAATTTTATCTAGAGTTATTGTTAAAAAGTTGTATTTACCCTTTTTTTCATAAGTAACATCATCAACTATTATATTGTTAGATTCTAATACTTTTTGTAATTCATTTTTTAATTTAGTTAATTTTTCTTGCATATTACCTCCATAACTAATAATAAAAGTGGGATTTTCTGCCCACTTAAAATTGCAAATCTATTATAACATACTTTATTCTTAAAAAAAACCCCTAAATTTTAAAAAAATAATATAGTGTTAATTTTTATTTGGAATTCCGTTTTTAGTAGAAAACGGCAATAAGTATGATTATAATAGTAAGTATGTTTCTTT
>CALVIZ010000036.1 GCA_944331865.1 uncultured Bacilli bacterium
AATAAAAAGAGAAAGTTCCATAAATAAAGGCTTTCTCTTTAAAATCTATGATAAAATCCAATCTATGATAATCTAATCGGATCAGAACTAGTCCCAGAACCATTAACATATATTACTTCAGAATTAAGATAGAAAACAGGCCTTACTTGACCAGTACCCCCGGTCATGTTTGAATCTACACTACATGCTCCCCATATACGAAAAACACTACCAGTTGTTGATGACATTAACGAAATTGTCCAATCACTACCACCTGAACACATCCAATTGTTGTCTTTTAATGCATCATAAGTATCTAATGCAGTTGTCCAATAATTAGCACTAGATGCATATCCAAAATCACTTACATACATTAATCCTATTTTAGCTGAATATGTTATATTGCTACTATTTGGCCCAACTTCATAATTATATGCTGTTTTAGGTATACTATATCCGTATGTACTTGACATACCGCCTACCTTCCATGTGTGCATTGATATTTTATCGCTCCATATTATACCTATATTATTTAAAAAATTATGTTTAAATTTATGGTATTTACAATTAGAAAATAAGAGAATATATAATTCCCTTATTTTCTAATTATCAATTGTTTTCCACTCCGTAGTACCACATTTAGTACAAATTTTTGGGGCAAGCACTTTTTTACCCTTAGGTAATTTCATATTAGTATCAATTTTACTACATAAAATACCACTATCTGGATCAATATAAGCTATACCAAATAAAGCGTCTTTACAACTATCACATTGGGCATTTTTCATATAGCACCTCCATATATAATATGGATTAAAAATAGAAATTTATACTTTAAAAACTAAATATTTTTATCTAATAATATTACTTGGTAAATCTTGTTCTTGTTTTTCTGTAAATTCTTTGTTTTGAGTTAAACCTAAAAGTCCTTGTACTCTCCTTGCAGCATCTTGTCTTATTTCTAGAGGAAAAACATCACAATTTGCTATGTTTGTTAAACTATTTACTAATAACATATTTTTTTAATTCATCTACACTTGCTTGGTAAATAATTCTTTGATTATTATTTTTACTACCTTTATAACCTTATTACATAACAAAATAAAAAGATTAACAACAAATGTTAACCTATTTTACTAATTCAAGTCTTACTTCTAAAGCATCATCGCCACGGCGTTCATTAAGTTTAATAATTCTAGTATAACCACCATTGCGATTTTCATATTCTTTAGCAAGTTCATCAAAAACTTTTTTAACAACTTCTTTATCATTATGTAAAAATGCTAAAGCTTTTCTTCTAGCTACTAAAGAACCATCTTTACCATAAGTAATCATCTTATCAACAAATTTTCTAACTTCTTTAGCTCTAGCTTCAGTAGTAACTACATAACCATAATTTATACAATCTTTTGTTAAACTAGCAAGTATACTTCTTCTAATTCTAGTTTCTCTATTCAATTTTCTATATTTCATATTATTACTCCTTAAATGAAAGTCCTAATTCAGCAACTTTATCAAGAACTTCTTTTAAAGATTTCTTACCTAAATTTCTGATCTTAGTAACTTCTGTTTCCTTCTTATTAACTAAATCTTGAACAGTATGAACACCTGCTCTTTTTAAACAATTATAAGCTCTTACTGAAAATTCTACTTCTTCAATTGGAGTTTCTAAAGTCTTAGTAATATTATCTATTTTCTTTTCTTGCATAATACCTGTAATATTACTAATTGAATTTAAATCAGCTACTATAGTAAAATGTTCAATTAATATTTTAGCTCCTAGAGCCATTGCTTCTTCTGGAGTCATACTACCATTAGTTGATATTTCCATAACTAATTTATCATAAGATTCATCTTGACCAACTCTTGTACTTAATACTTCATATTTAACAAGTTCTATAGGTGAATAAGAAGAATCTATAGCAATAATTCCTATTTTATTTTCAGCAAGTTTTGCTTTATTTTCTGCAGCTGGAACATAACCTCTACCATTATTAATAGTTATTTCCATACTAATTTTTCCACCACTTACTAAATTACAAATAACTAAATCAGGATTCATTATTTCAATATCAGCGTTTTTTTCAAAATCTGCTGCTGTAACAGTTCCTTCAGTAGATTTAACTAATCTTAAAGTTTGTTCATCTTCTGAATAATTTTTAACTACTAATTTTTTTAATGCAAGTACTATAGTAGTAACATCTTCTACTACACCTTCTATTTTTTGAAACTCATGCATTACACCATCAATTTTAACAGTTGTAACAGCACTTCCTGGTAAACTTGATAATAATACTCTTCTTAAAGCATTACCTATAGTTGTACCAAAACCTCTTTCTAAAGGTTCAAGTTCAAATTTTGCATAATGATTGCTTTCTTGCATTTCTGTAATTTTATAGTCTGGCTTTTCAAATTTAATCATAACCCACAATCCTTTCTTTAATTAATTTCTTGGTCTTTTTGGTGGACGACATCCATTATGAGGAATAGGTGTTTCATCAACAATACTTGTTATTTCTAATCCTGCTGTTTGAAGTGATCTAATTGCATTTTCTCTACCTGGTCCAAGACCTTTAACATAAACATCTACTTTTTTTACTCCCGCTTCAACTGCTGCTGCAGCTGCTGCTTCACTAGTTAAGCCTGCTGCAAATGGAGTTTTCTTTTTGCTTCCTTTATAGCCAATACGACCTGCAGATGACCAACTTATTGCATTACCATCTTTATCACATATAGTAACTATTGTATTATTATAAGTTGCGTGAATATGCGCTTCTGCTTCTGGAATATTTTTCTTTACTTTTCTTTTTCTTCTATTATATGCCATATTACTTACCTACTTTCTTTTTATTAGCTACTACTTTGCCTTTACCTTTACGAGTTTTAGCATTTCTACTAGTTCTTTGACCTCTTACAGGTAAACCTTTTTTGTGTCTAATACCTTCATAACAATTAATTTCCATTTTATTTTTGATGCTCATTTGTACATCACGGCGAAGATCACCTTCAACTACATATTTATCTACTTCTTTTCTTAATCTTGCAACTTCATCTTCTGTTAAATCTTTAATTTTTTTTGTTGGTTCAACTGAAGCATCTTGACATATAGTTTTAGCTAAACTTCTACCAATTCCATAAATTGCTGTTAAACCTATACAAGTATGTTTATCACCTGGTAATTCAATATTTTTAATTCTTGCCATAAATCCTCCTTAACCTTGTACTTGTTTATGTTTAGGATTTTCACATATAACCCTAACTTTTCCTTTTCTTCTTACAATTTTACACTTCTTACATATTTTTTTTACACTTGGTCTAACTTTCATAATTTCACTCCTTATCTGTTATTCCATTTTATAATCCCACGTTCTAAATCATATGGTGAAAGTTCTACTGTAACTTTATCACCTGGTAAAATACGAATCATATTCATACGCATTTTACCAGAGACGTAGGCTTTTACAGTATGTCCATTAGGAAGTTCTACAAGATAATCAATACCTTTTAGTACTTCAATAACTTTACCTTCTACTTCAATTTTTTCTTTTTTTCCCATTTTTTAATCTCCTGTTAATATTTCATATCCATCTTCAGTAACTAATATTGTATTTTCGTAATGAGCTGCTGGTAATCCATCACAAGTTTTAACTGTCCAGTCATCATCATCTATATAAACATGTTTATCTCCTAAATTAAGCATTGGTTCTATAGCTAAAGTCATTCCCGTTTTTAATACTGTCATATTATGAGTATCAAAATTTGGTACATCTGGTTCTTCATGCATATTAGCCCCAATTCCGTGACCAACAAGTTCTTCCACTACTGATAAACCATGAGCGTGAGCATAAGTTTCAATAGCTTTAGAAATATCTCTAATTCTTGCACCATTTTTTACGACACTTACACCAGCATAAAATGCTTGTTTAGTATTTTCTACTAAATCCTTTACTTCATCACTTACTTTACCAATAATGTAAGTTCTTGTTGCATCAGCATTATATCCTTTATATGATAATACTAAATCTACTGATACAATATCACCATCTTTAAGTTTCCTTTTGCTGGGAATACCATGAACAACTTCATCATTAACTGATACACAAACACTTTTTGGATAACCTTCAAATCCTAAAGTTGATGATTTACAATTGTTTTTTTCTAAAAAGTCTTCAACTACTTGATTTATTTTATCAGTAGTAATGCCAACTTTCAAATACTTTTCAATTTCTTTAAAAGCAAGTATATTTTTTTTACCAGCTTCCCTCATCAACTCTATTTCTCGATTACTTTTAATACTAATCATTAACTACTCCTGATATATCGTTAAATATATCACTAACTTCTCTATTAACATCTATTTTAACTAATTTATTTTTACTATTATAATAATCTAATAAAGCTTCAGTATTATCTAAGAATGTTTTAAATCTTATTTTAAAAGCATCCACATTATCATCATCACGCTTTATAAGATTACTTCCACATGCATCACATTTACCTACAATTTTAGGTTTTAAACTATCTATATTAATATTATAAGATTTACCACAACTACAAGTAAGTCTACCAGTAATTCTACTTATAGCTTCTTCTTCCGACAAATCTAAATAAATAGTTACATAATTATCATCTATTATTTTTTCTAATGCTATAGCTTGATTAAGAGTCCTAGGAAAACCATCTAATATAAATGGTTTTCCTTTTAAACTTGCAAGTTTTTCAGCAACTAACTTAATAATTATTTCATCACTTACAAGTTCACCTTTATCTATAATATTTTTGACATCGATACCTAACTTACTACCAGAATTAATGGCTTCTCGTAACATATCACCAGTAGAAATATGAGCATAATCATATTTTTCTTTTAATATATTACTTTGTGTACCTTTTCCCGCAGCTGGGGGAGCAATAAATATTATATTCTTCATCTTAACCTCTTTCTTTTCGCCGCATAGGAACGGCTTACCAAACTACTTTCTATTTGTTTATAAGTTTCTATCGCAACACCTACAACGATTAATATACCAGTACCCCCAATAGAAACTGTTGAAGGTAAATCAAAAACCATTGAAAAAATTATTGGTATTGCTGATAATATTACTAAAAACAAACTACCCATAAATGTTAATTTTCCTAATGAATCACTTATATAAGCCGATGTATCTTCACCAGGTCTAATTCCTGGAATATAACCACCATTTTTATTTAAGTTTTTACTCATTTCATCAGGATTCATTTGCATAAATGTATAAAAATATCCAAAGAACATTATTAATATTATATAAAGTATAAAACCTGTAAATGTAGTATAATTAATATAAGTATTAATAAAATTAATAGCTCTTTCATTTCCTATAATATTAACAATTGTAGCTGGGATAGTAATAAGTATTTGCGCAAATATAACTGGTATAACACCTGCAGAATTAATTTTTATAGGTAAAAAACTTTGTTGTGCTCCATAAGCACTATTGCTACGATTTGCATATTGAATAGGAATTCTTCTTTCTGCAAGTTGTACCCATATAATACCAACTATTACTAATAAATAAGATATTAAAAATAGAATGAAGAAAAATATTCCCAACCCCATACTATAAGTATCAGCAACAACAAATCCTTCATAAGCACCAGTAAATACGCTTGGCATACTTAGAATAATACCTGCCATAATAAGCATTGATTGACCATTTCCTAAGCCTTTATTAGTAATTTGATCACCCATCCATAAACAAAATGCAGTACCAGCAGTCATTACAAGTGATGTCTTTAACATTGTAAAAATATCACTACCACCCATATAAAATACACATAAGACATAGGCTTGAACAAAACCAATTATTATACCTAAATATCTAGTAATTTTATTAATTTTTTGTCTACCTACATATCCTTGTTCTTTTAAATCGGAAAAATAAGGTATTATATCCATTTGTAATAATTGCGTTATAATTGATGCTGTAATATATGGTGATACGCCAAGACCAAAAATTGCAAAATTTCTAAGTCCTCCACCACTCATTATATTAAATATTTCTAAAAAACCTAATTCATCATAAACCCTTGATGCCCATGGAATAGTAATAGCACTACCTAAGCAAAATATTCCTAAACAAAATAGGGTAAAATATATTCTTTTTCTTAAATCTTTATTTGATTTACTAAAAAGTTGGGAAAACCCACGAAACATCTAAATCACCTCAGCTTTGCCACCGGAATTTTCTATTTTTGTAACTGCTTTACTAGAGAAACAATGTGCTTTTATAGTTAACTTTTTAGTAAGTTCTCCATTACCTAACACTTTAACTCCACAAAGTTCTTTTTTAATTATTTTTCTTTCTTTAAGAATTTCTGGAGTAACTACATCTCCATCATTAAAGAATTTATCTAAATCTGCTAAATTAATTATAGCATATCTTGTTGCAAAGTTTTTATTGTTAAAACCTCTAATAGGAATTCTTCTATGAAGTGGAGTTTGTCCACCTTGGAACCATGCTTTTATTGATGCGCCACTTCTAGATTTTTGACCATTTTCTCCGCGAGTAGATGTTTTACCCATTCCAGATCCTGGCCCTCTACCTACTCTTTTAGCAACTTTAGTTTCTTTGCTTTTTGGTAAATTTTCTAATTTCATCTTATAATTCCTCAACTTTCTTACCACGAAGTTCAGCAATATGTTCTGGTGTTCTTTGTGATTTTAATGCATTTAAAGTTGCTTTGGCAACATTTACTTGAGTATTAGATCCAAGTGATTTTGCTACTATATCTTTAACTCCAGCAAGTTCAAGTACTGCTCTTGCTGCACCACCAGCAATAATACCACGACCTTCTTTAGCAGGTTTAATTAATACAACAGAACGTCCTACTTTTGAAGTCATTTCATGAGGTACAGTTCTATTATCCATTAATGCAACACGACAAACATTTTTGTTTGCTGCTTGAATAGCTTTTTTAATTGCTTCCGGAACTTCATTAGCTTTACCACTACCAATTCCTACTAAGCCTTTACGATTACCAACAGCAACTGTAGCAGAAAAACGAAAATGTCTTCCACCTTGAGTAACTTTTGTTACCCTAGTTATAGATATAACTTTTTCTTCTAATAAGTTTTTCTTTTGTTCTACTTTTTCTTTTCTCATGCTACCCTCCTTAAAATTCTAATCCAGCTTCTCTTGCTGCATCAGCAAGAGCTGAAACTCTACCATGATATTGATATCCACCACGATCGAATACTACTTTTTTAATTTTTAATTTTAAACATTTTTCAGCAATATCTTTTCCAACTTTTTGAGCTGCTTCAATATTACCACCATTTTTTATTTTTAATTCTAAATTTGAAGAACTAGCAAGGGTTGTTCCAGTTACATCATCTATAACTTGAGCATATATTCCTTTATTTGATCTAAATACATTTAGTCTTGGACATTCTTTAGTACCACTTATAGTTTTACGTACTCTATCATGTCTTCTAACTCTTGCTTTATTATTAGCTTCTTTTTTAATCATATCCTATACTCCTTCCCTATGCAGCTTTCTTTCCTTCTTTACGACGAACATGTTCATCTTTATAACGAATTCCTTTACCTTTATAAGGTTCTGGTTCTCTTATTTTACGTATATTCGCCGCAAATTCAGAAACTTTTTGTTTATCAATTCCATGAATTGTAATTTCTGTATTTGATTCACTTGTAACACTTAAATCACTTGGTGCTTCAACTACAATTGGATGAGAATATCCAGCATTAATAGTAATTTTATTACCACTAACTCCAAAACGATATCCAACACCAACTGCTTCAAGGCTTCTGCTAAAACCGGTAGATACTCCAATTAACATATTATTAATTAACGAATTTGTAGTACCTTGCATCATATTTGATTTAGCATTTTCTTTTATTTGTTTAGTAACTACTGTATTATCAATTACTTCAACACTAATTAAATTACTAAATTTATATTCAAGTTCACCTTTAGGTCCTTTTACATTAATAACATTTCCTGTAATATTAACTGTTACACCTTCAGGGATAGTTAGTTTTCTTTCTCCAATTCTACTCATATTTCCTTACCAAATATAGGCAAGTACTTCACCTCCTAATCCCTTAGCTCTTGCTTCTTTATCAGTCATTAAACCTTCAGAAGTAGAAATTATAGCAATACCTAGTCCATTTAATACATGAGGAAGTTCATCTACTTTAGCATAAACTCTTAAACCAGATTTACTAATTCTTTTAAGTCCTGTTATAACTCTTTCTTTTTTAGGTCCATACTTTAGATTAATTGTTAATTTATCTCCATTACTATTCTTTTCATAGATATAATCATTAATGTAACCTTCTTTTTTTAATATTTCCGCAATACCTAAAGTCATTTTTGTACCTATAACTTCTACTGAGTTATATTTCATTTGATTAGCATTACGAATACGAGTTAACATATCTGCTATTTTATCTTGTACAAACATAATTTTCCTCCTTACCAACTAGATTTTTTAACACCAGGTATTTTGCCTTCATTTGCAAGTTCTCTAAAGCAAATTCGACATATACCATATTTTCTTAAAACTCCATGAGGTCTTCCACAACGATTACATCTTGTATAAGCACGAGTTTTAAATTTAGGTGTTCTACTATTTTTTACAATCATACTTTTCTTTGCCATAAGTCCTCCTTAATTTTTAAAAGGCATTCCAAAGCCTTTAAGTAAACTTTTAGCTTCTTCATTGCTCTTTGCTGTAGTAACAAATACAATATCCATTCCACGTACTTTAACTACATCATCATATTCAACTTCTGGAAATATTAATTGTTCTTTAATACCTAAAGTATAATTACCATGGCCATCAAAAGAATGAGCTGAAACACCACGGAAATCTCTTACTCTAGGCAAAGCTACTTTAACTAGTTTTTCAAAGAAATAATACATATTTTCTCCTCTTAAAGTAACTTTTACTCCAACAGGTTGACCATCTCTTATTTTAAAACCAGCAATAGACTTACGAGCTTTTGTAACTACAGGTTTTTGGCCACTAATTTTAGTTAAATCATTTACAGCAGCAGTAATAAATTTTTCATCTTTGCTACCTTCTCCAACACCGATATTTATTATAATTTTTTCAAGTTTTGGAACAGCCATAACAGTAGTAAATCCAAATTCTTTCATTAATTCAGGAACAATTTCTTTATTATACTTTTCTTTAAAATTACTCATAACTAATTACTCGCTTTCTTAGAAACTTTTTTAGTTGTTGTTTTTTTTGCAACTTTCTTTTCTTCTTTAGCTTCTACTTTTTCTTTCTTTTCTTGTGCTTTTTCAGCTTTTTTAATTTCTTTTACTTCGGCTTCAGTAATTACTTTAACATTTGATACATGTATAGGAGCTTCTATTTCAAAAATTCCACCTTTATCATTTGTAGTTCTAGGTTTACTATGTTTTTTAACAACATGTACTCCTTCAACTACTACTTTTTGATCTTTTTTCAAAGTTTTAATTACTTTTCCTTGTTTACCTTTATCAGCTCCAGCAATTACTAAAACTGTATCTCCAACTTTTACTTTCATATGACCTCCTTATAGCACTTCGCTTGCTAAAGAAACTATTTTCATATAATCTTTTTCTCTTAATTCTCTAGCAACTGGACCAAGTACACGAGTTCCAACTGGAGATTTATCATCTTTGATTAAAACACATGCATTGTCATCAAATTTGATATAAGAACCATCATTTCTTCTTACACCATCAACTGTTCTAACAATTACAGCTTTAACTACTTTTCCTTTTTTTACTGGACTATTAGGAATAGCTTTTTTTACAGTTCCAACTACTACATCACCAATATTAGCATATTTTACTTTAGAACCACCCATAACTCTAATTACAAGTAATTCTCTAGCACCACTATTATCAGCAACTTTTAGTCTACTTTCTTGCATTACCATAATAATACCTCCTAAAGGATTACAGCTTTACTTAGAATTTCAACTAATTCATATCTCTTAGTTTTAGATAATGGTCTAGTCATTCTAATTTTTACTGTATCTCCTACTTTTGCTTCATTTGCTTCATCATGAGCTGCATATTTTTTAGAATATTTAACTTGTTTTTTATATAAAGGATGTTTTTTAGAAGTTTCAACTAAAACAGTTATAGTTTTATTATTAGAACTACTAACAACTTTTCCAACTAATTCATGTTTTGCTTCAGTCATTATTTATTACCTCCAAGTTCTCTTTCTTTAAGAATGGTTTTCATTCTTGCAACATCCCTTCTTAACATTCTAAGTTCTACTGGTTTTTCTAAAGTACCACTAGCTTGTTGCATTCTTTTTGTAAACAATTCTTCTTTTGTATCTTTAATTTTTTTTGCTAATTCTTCATCTGATAATTTTCTTAAATCTTCAATTTTCAAGAGAATCACCATCCTTTACTTCTTTTTTAACAAATTTAGTTTTGACAGAAAGTTTATGTGAAGCAAGTCTTAATGCTTCACGAGCTATTTCTTCAGAAACGCCACTTATTTCAAACATAATTTTCCCGTTTTTAACTACTGCAACCCATTCTTCAACATTGCCTTTACCTTTACCTTGACGAGTTTCTAAAGGTTTTTTAGTTCTAGGCATATGTGGGAAAATATTTATAAATACTTTACCACCACGTTTCATAAAACGTGTCATTGCTATACGAGCTGCTTCTATTTGACGAGCTGATACCCATCCACCTTCTAAAGCCATTAAACCATAGTCTCCAAAATGAAGTTCGGTATTACCTTTAGCGTGACCATCATAACTAATTCTATGACTTTTACGATATTTAGTTCTTTTTGGCATCAACATCTTTATCAGCTCCCTTCAATGTTTTTTTTGCAGGAAGAATTTCATCTTTATATATCCAAACTTTAACACCAATTTTTCCATAAGTTGTATCTGCTTCAGCAACAGCATAATCTACATCAGCTCTTATTGTATGTAGTGGTACTGTTCCTTCAGTATAACCTTCGGTACGAGCCATTTCTGCTCCACCAAGTCTTCCTGATACACTTGTTTTACATCCTTTTGCTCCAGCTTTTAAAACATTTTTTATAGCTCTTTTTTGTGCAGTTCTAAATGGAGCTCTAGCTGCAATTTGATTTGCTATATTGTTTGCTACTAATTGTGCATTCAAATCCGGTTTCTTTTCTTCCACAATGTTGATAAATATTTCTTCACCAACAATTTTTGCTATTTTCTTTCTTAATTTTTCAATATCTTCGCCACCACGTCCAATTATTACACCTGGTTTAGCAGTATAAATAGTAACTTCGCATCTATTTTTCTTGCGTTCAATAATAACACCTGCAATAGCTGCTTCTTTAAGATTTTTTTCTAAATATTCTCTAATTTTAATATCATTATTCAAATATTTAGCATAATCTTTTTTAGCATACCATTTTGATTGCCAATCTTTATTAACACCAAGACGATATCCTATTGGATTAACTTTTTGTCCCATACTATTTTACTCCTTTC
>CALVIZ010000037.1 GCA_944331865.1 uncultured Bacilli bacterium
TCCTCGGGTTGGACCTGTTGGTCCTGTTGGTCTTGTTGGACCTGTTGGACCGGTTGCTCCAGAACCAGTTGCTCCTGTTGCTCCTGTTGGACCTGTTGCTCCTGTTGGGCCAGTTGGACCTGTTGGACCCGTTGGACCTTGTGGACCTGTTGGTCCTGTTGGACCTGTTGCTCCTGTTGCACCAGCAGGTATTGAGAATCTTAAAACTGCATTTTCCAAAGTTCCAACATTAGTAACAGATGCTTGTGTTCCTGGAGCTGTAGTGACAGTTGTTCCTGTAGTAACTGTAGCTGGACCTTGTGGACCTGTTGGTCCTGTTGGGCCATAACAACAACAAGGTTGTTCCAATCCAGAGCATTTTACTTTTTGAACAGCTTTTTCATAATTGTTCAATATATAAACCTCCTTTCTATATAAGATATGCCAATTAATTATTATTAGAAATGATAATTATCTAAAAAATAAAAAAGAAGTTTAACAAATAATAATTAATATATTATATGAAAGGAGGATCATAACATAAAATGATTTCTGAAAAAGAATTTAAATCTATCGTTAAAAACAAGGAATATATAGAAATTATTGAACATATTATAGCAGGATTATTAGATATTAATTTTGAAGAAGTACATAACAATATAATTATTGATGATTCAGATATTATATATAATGAAAACATAAATTATACAAAATATCGCCCATATGCTATATTTGTTAATTATAAAAATTATATATTCATAATATTAAAAAATAATAGCAAAGAAGATTTATTTAATAATAATAACTTTAAACTTGCTAACTTAATATCCCAGGAATTTCCTAATAAAAAAATAAAATTAACTAATTTAAATTTTTTCTAAAAAAAAATTAAGATTTTTAAATCTTAATTAATTTTTACTTACTTGATATAATTCAACATCAACATTAGTTTCTTGGCCAAACAAATCTATAATTATATTTAAACGGTTATTTTCTAAATCAATATTATCTACTTTTCCACTCATACCATTAAATGGACCATCAATAATATTTACAGTATCACCAACTTTTAAGTCTTCTTCGATATTTACTCTACTCATACCCATATTTGCAAGTATTCTATCAATTTCTTGTGGTAATAGTGGAGTTGGTTTTGCTCCTTTTCCACTAGAGCCAATAAATCCAGTAACACCAGGTGTATTTCTAACAATATACCATGCTTCATCAGTCATAATCATTTCAACTAATACATAACCTGGAAACATCTTTTTTACTTTTTCTTTTTTAACACCATCTTTTACTTCTACTTCAGTGGTTTCAGGAATTATTACTCTAAAAATATAATCTTGCATTCCCATTGATTCTATTTTAGCTTCTAATTTTTCTTTTACTTTTTCTTCATGACCAGAATAAGTATTTACTACATACCATTGTTTATCCATTATGCAACCCATCCTCTTACTAACGACATAATTAAATTTAAAAACATAAAGATTACACATAAAAAGGCACAAAATACAATTGTTGATATTGTATACTTAAATACTTCTTTTGCTGTTGGCCATTTTACTAATTTTAATTCTTTTCCAACTCTTTTTAAATAACTTTCTTTAACTACCTTTTTAGGTTTGCTTTTTTTCGTTGTATTCTTAACCGTTTTTTTAGACTTATTATCTTTTTCTTTTGCCACTTTTTGACCTCCATTTAAAAAAACACTTTCGTGTTCATTATTAATATATCATACTTTTGACATATTAGCAAGCAATTTTTGTGTTTTATTACGTATTCTACCTATAGTATTATGAACTTTCTTTATATCAACATTTAGAATAAAAGCGATTTCTTGTGGAGTAAAATCAATAAGTAAATTATAAACTGATTTTTCTAAATTAGTCAAACGATTACATATCTTTTTATGCAATTCACCACAATTTTCCTTTTGCATTACCAAAAAATCTGGACTATTAGTTTTCATATCTAATAATAACTTATCAGCAGCAATATCTTCATTTAATGAACATGAATTAATATAAATTGAATCCTTCTTACGATTGTTTAATTTCAAAAAATTATTTATATATCTATTAATCAATATAGATACAAAAGATGCAAAAGATGCTATATCTGCATTATAACTACTAATAGCTTGATGCATAGCAAACAAACCAATATTATAAACATCTTCTTTTTCCACTTTTAAAGCCACAATTTTTGCTTTATTTTTAACAATAATAATATCAATAATATATTTATATTTATTAATTATATATTGAGTTGCAATTTCATCATTTTCTTGAGCTAAATAAATAATTTCATAATCGTTTTCCATCATCATTAAACCCCGCATAAATAAGAATACCTGCTGCAACTGAAGCATTTAAACTTTCAACATTATTTTTTAAAGGAATACTTATTAAAAAATCACAATTTTTCTTTACTAATGGACTTATGCCTTTACCTTCATTACCTATAATCAAAACTTTTTTTCCACTATAATCAATATTTTGATAATTATCTCCATCAGCATCAGCACCATAAATATAATAATTTAATTTTTTTAATTTTTTTATACAATCAATTAAATTACTAACCATAATAATTTTTACTTTATTAATTGTACCTGCACTAGTTTTTACTACCGTATCAGTTACTTTAACACTTCTATCTTTAGGAATAATAATTGATTTTATGCCTGCTGCAGCACAAGTCCTAATTATAGCTCCAAAATTATGTGGGTCTTCAATATGATCTAAAATAACAATAAACTCACCTTCAATATCATTGAAATTATAATAATTATAATCATTAACTTCTATTATTACACCTTGATGATTTCCTTTAGTAAGTTTATTCAAATAATCATTTGTAACTTTAATACATTTAATATTATTAGTATTACAATAATTTTCTACTTCACTTCTTGAAGTAAATACTTTCTTTATATCACTTTTTTTTTTTTTTTTTAAAACATTAATACCATAAACTAACATAACTACCTCGCTTTTTAAGTTGTATTATAACACACAAAATATTAATAAATTGTCACTTTTTGTCAAACTCTAAATTTTATAACATATTCTTTTTCTTTAACCACCAAGCTATAAATAAAGATATTATCAATGATATTAAAATAATCAATGCAAAAGATGCCGGATTATCTCCAAGTTCACCTAAAGGAACATTCATACCTAAAAAAGATGCTATCATTGTTGGAATCGAAAACACAATTGTTATTCCTGCTAAAAATTTCATTAAAACATTTAAGTTATTAGATATTATAGAACTATAAGTTTCAACAGTTGATGACAAAATTTCTCTATATAAAGTACTAGTTTCTATACATTGTTTATTTTCTATTATAGCATCTTCTAATAACATAGCTTCTTTTTTATTAAACTTCAATACATCTTCAATTTGTAGTTTTTCTAATACTGTTTTATTTGCATGCAAACTAGTTATAAAATATACAAGTGTTTTTTGAATATTTAAAAAGTTTATTAATTGTTTATTATCAGTAGCATGATAACTACTCTTTTCTCGTTTTTGAATATCTTCATCTATTGATTCCAAAGTTTTTAAATAAACTTGTGCTGAATTTAGCAAAATATTTAATAAAAATTCTTTTCTTTTAACTAAATCTACTGCTACAAAATTATTTAAAAATATATTTTCTACTAATGAAAAAGTTAATATATTATTTTTTGTTAAAATTATTCCTAAAGGATATGTAACATATTTATTTTTTATGTCTTTATCTTTCATATAAGGAATATTTATAACTATTAAAGTAAAAGTATCATATTTTTTTATTCTTGGTAATTCTTTTTCAACTAATACTTGTTTTATCGATTTAATATCAATTTTTAATTCTTCAGCTACTTTTTTTATTTCCGAATCACTAGGATTTATTAAATTAATCCAAGTATCTTTTTCAATAGCTTTAACCTCCAACAATTCTAAATTATCAACATTGTTTTTATAAATTTTTATCACATTACACCTCTTTTATTCTACTATAACAAATGTTTTTCAATATCTTTCCAAGCGGTTCTCCAATTAGTTCCAATTCTTATAATATTTTTTTCTTTTAATTCTTCATCAGTAAATTCTTTATTATGATATGAGGGAAACAAGATTTTCAAAGGTATATCATGTTCCAAATTATTTACTCTATCATCTATTTGAACATCTGCTTTAAATAAATGTTTAGCACTAGTTAATATAATATGTCCCGGATTAATAAAAGGTAAAGTTTTTATTAAAAAGTTATATTTATCAGCAAAATTTCTTCCAGAACCATCAACATCAAAAAAATTAACACAAGACGATAATAAATAAATATCATATTTTTCATTTAATTTTTTTATAACTTCAACAGCATTAGGTAATAAATTTGGTTTTTCATACATATTTCTGTTTCTTAAAAAATTATTAAATTCTGGCATTCTTTCTTTAGGAATAACTACTTCATCAATATAATAATCTGTAAAATCATCAATTTCATAATCAGTATGCATAAATTCATTTACAGCTTCTAAAAAACCAGAAAAAACAATAACCTCATCTACATCTAATAAAAGTACTTTTTTATTTGCCACAATATCACATCCTGATTTAATATTACCATAAATTATCAATAATTGCTATTTTTATGTTAAAATTATATTAGGTGATTTAAATGAATAGAGAAAAAGCAATGGAATTATTAAAAAAGTATAATAAAGAATATTATCATATTAAACATGCATTAATGGTTGAAGCAATAATGCGGGAATTTGCAAGAATCAATAATTATGATGAAGAGTTTTGGGGTATTGCAGGATTACTTCACGATATCGACTATGAAATGTATCCCGAAGAGCACTGTATTAAAGCAGTAGAATTATTAAAGAACGCTAATGTTAGTGATGAACTTATCCACGCAGTAGTTTCCCATGGATATAATATATGCTCAGATGTCGAGCCAGTTCATTATATGGAAAAAGTTTTATATGCTACTGATGAACTAACAGGAATTATTGCCTCCCTTATTAATATGAGACCAAGTAAAAAAGCTCAAGGCATGGAAGTTTCTACTTTAAAAAAGAAATTTAAAGATAAAACATTTGCTAGAGGATGTTCTAGAGATATTGTTAAAGCTGGAGCAGAAATGCTTGGAGTTGATTTGAATTATTTATTTGAACATGCTATAAAAGCAATTGAACAAGATGAAGAATTTATTAATAATAAAATGGCTTCATTATAAAAAGTAAGATATTAAATCTTACTTTTTAATTATAATTTTTTCTTTTTTAATAAGTATTATACTAGTTATAATTGCAGCTACTATTAATAAAGACTCAATTATAACTATAATTAACCAAACATTTAATGAATCATCTTCTTTGGAATCTGGTGCAATTTTCTCTTCTTCGACTTCATCTAGATAAATAGCATTTATTTTATAGATTTGTTCTGCTCCATTTTCCGCAATAACAGATATTTCTATTACATTATTACCAGTTTTAATACTTTCTGGATTATTAACTGTAACTGTAGCATTAGCATCAGTTGCAAGAACATTAACTTCAGGAATAACAGCTTCATTTAAAAGAATAGTATATTCTAATATTTCTGGATTAAAATTAATATTATAATCAGTTATAGTAATGCTTGATAAAGTATTATCTGTTGCCAGTTCTTTAATATTGCCATCAATATCTTTACGAATAACTTCAATAGTATAAGTTTTTCTAGAACCATTTTCAGCGGTTACAACTATATTAAAGGTATTAGTATATAAATTTAAATCTTTAGTTCCAGTACCACTTACTCTAGCGGTTGAATCTTCAGTACTAGCTTTTATATTTATTTGATTTACTTCATATTCTACCGTTAACTGATAACTGGTTTTATTACTGGCAAAATCTATATCATAACCATCAATACTCAAATTACTTAAATTATTATTACTATTTTTTGGTGCAGCAATGCTTATTGTAATACTACTTCCTGAACCAGTAATAGTTTGCTCACCATCACTACCTTCAGCAGATCCTAAACTTATAGTTGTAGATTCATTTACTTTAAAATTACTTGTGGCCTTAAATGTTAGGGTAGCAACACTTTTACTACCATTAATTCCACTTGAGTTATCTGCAACAAAAGATGATCCTACGGCAACTCCAAAACCATTTAGACCTGTTGAACTAACCAAAGAAAGTTTAGATGAATCATAATTTATCGGAGCTCTAAATCCCCAAAGATTAGATGCATCATTAACTCCAACGGTAACTGTAAATGTAGCATTTTCATTAATCTCTTTATCTCCTGATAAATAAGTTGAAAAGGCTTTTACATTAGTAGTTATACTAAAAAGTATAACTACTAATAATATTTTTAAATATTTTTTCATTTCAAATCCTCCAATCCCGCAAAGTATTTGCGAAGTTTTATAATATCTGTCATATTAACAGTACCATCTTTATTAATATCGGCATTCTTTAAAGCCCTTTCATCTAATGTTTCTAACCCTGCAAAGTATTTACGAAGCTTTATTAAATCTGTCATATTAATAGCTCCATCTAAATTTATGTCACCTAAAGTTACTTCGATTTCTGGAGTTTCACTGGCATTAACTGTAACATTAATTGTTTTAGTTGTATTACCGTCCTTTGATTTAACTGTAATTGTTGCATTACCAGGACTTCTAGCAATAATTGCTCCACTTGCATCAACACTGACAATACTTGGATTGCTACTTTCCCATAATATATCTTTATTAGTAGCATTATCTGGAACTATCGTATAACCAATTATTTTACTTTCCCCAACATCTAAAGTAATTGCTGATTCACTAAATATAATATCAGTTACCGAATAAGTATATTGTTCTTCGCCAACTACTGTTGTATTAACAACTGTTTGGAAATTAATATCTTCAACAGTTATGTCATAAAGGTCAGGAATAGTTGCATCAAATACTTTCTCGACATTAACATAAATATCATCTTCATTACTTAGTGTATTAGCCATTCTAGCTACTCTACTTATTTCTAACTCCTCTTTAGCGGCAATATATTCTTCTTTTACTGTTTCTTCTATAAGTTCTATAAATTCATCTTCGCTAAGGACAGCATCTTCTTGTAAAACTCGCATATCTGCAATAACTTCAATTAAATAATAGCCAATTGGTACACCATCTTTTAAAATCATATATTCCATTCCTTGCATTAAATAATCTTCCGAAGCATCTCCTAAACCACCTTGACCTAATTCAAATTCACAAGTTGGACATACATTATATAAATCTTCTTGGAAACTAGAATAGAATATCATATCCATTTCTCTACCATTTAATTCATACATTAAATATTGTTTTAGTGTTAAAGTATATTGTGTTTTAATTACATCTTTAATTTCATTACCTAATTTTATATATTCATCACTTGCATTAACTGGAGTAATAACTACATCTTTAGATACACTATCATCTAATCGCAAACTATAAAAGTAATCATCATCTGTAAAATAATAACTTGGAGTTATTTTTATAGTAGATGTATGAGTATCATAAATATAATTATCTTCATAATTAAAATTTACTTCTCCTAGTTTATACATTAAATCATTCATTGACATATCTGGATAAATATAGTCTAATATATATTGTTGCATATAACTATAATATAAATTTTGTAGGACATTAGATGAATCATAAACTATATCAGAATTATTTACATCAAAATTTCTTATTGGTATTTCTATATTATCAGGAATATTATTTAATTTTTCTTGATAATCATTTATTATACCTACTTCATCTACTATGATATGTTGATAATTAACATATTTATCACTTGAATATTTAACAGTACAAAATCCTGGAGCAATACCCTTTATTTTATTATCATTTATTGTACATATATCTTCATTTAAAGAAGTAATCTCTACATTGCTTGTATCATTTAAAGGTTCATAATTTATTTCTTTTTCTTCATTTAAATCTAAATGAACTTCTTTTTCATCTAATTTAATACCTACTATAACTACATTAACTTCTATTTCATAAGATACATCATCATTATATATATTAACAGTACAAATATTTCTAGATTCATCACAATCAACCACTATATTATGATTTCTAATTAAGTAGTATAATTCATAATTAGTATATAATGAACTATGAGCAATTGATTCATATGTGTTATATCCTCCAAACTGATTATAATCTAATTCCAAATCAGTTGTTTGCATTTCTGCAAATAAATTATTTATATACTCATCATAATTTACTATTACAGTAAAATAATTATAATAATTTTTATATTTATCATTAATACTTACTTCAGCAACCCCGGTTTTAAGACCAGTTAACAATCCATTATTATCATAACTTATGATATCACTATTATTAATGGATGTATATAAATTTAAATTATCGCCTTCAGTAAAGAATAATTCAGTATCAATAGTTTCACCAGAAGAAATGGTATAAACATTATTACTTAAATGGATTCCTGTAAGTTTATAAGTAACTTTTTGATAATCACTATACTCATCAGAATTATAGGTTTTTATTCTAACATAATATTCATCATTTTCTACTTTTGCATCAACCATAAAATTATAGTAACCAAATGTGAGTAATTCACTATTTATTTTATTTTTAATTGTATTTTTCAATGCTTCATCAAAGTTTCCATAATAACCAATATTTAGTTCTGAATAATCTATATTTAAATTTTTATTTATACTATTTAATAGTTCATTTAATCCCTCTTTAGCACTCATACCAACAGCTACCATTAATTTAGTAGCTGAATAATTAACTTTAATATCTACATATGTAAAGCCTTTTTTATGAGCAGTAATTATGCCATCTTCACTAACTGATAGTATATCTTCATTACCACTAGTGAATGTTATAACACCATATGTAGCTCCAATTGGATAAATTCTATATTCTATTGGTTTAGTATCCCCAACATTTAATTCTATTATATTTTCATTTAAACTAACATTAGTTATTAATATAGCTTCTTTTTTATCTAGCATTAAATTGAATGAATAATCATTATTAGTAATAGTATAAACATTATCATATAAATTACTTACAACAACATCACTCATAAGTATATTATCAACATATTCTTTTAAATATGTTTCTTTTTGACTATCTTCTAAAGTTGCATCTGCATTAACAATTGGATTTATATTAATTACTACATCTTTACTAGCAATTATTTCATTATTATAACTAAAATTAATTTTATAAGTTGCAGTATTTATCACATTGTTGATAAGTTCAGACATACCAACAAACTCATAAGATATTTCTAAATAATTAGTATCTATATTTCCTAAATTACCACTTATAATACTATCAAATAATAATTTTTCATCACCATTATAAGTATTTAAATGCTTTATTGTATCAGTAACATCTATATTATATTCATCTAATATTTCAGAATTAACTCTACTTAATTCATCAATTACCATTTGTTCATAACCAGTATATTCAATATTTACAAGTTCATAACCGTGTGATCCAAGTAGTAAATAACCGTCGATATAAACATTTAATCTGAATTGACAATGATTTGATGAAAAACAATAGACATCTGCTGTTAAATTATTTTTTACTTCTTCATCTGGATAATTTGCAATAATTTTATTTTTTACAATGTTTTCTAAAACATCTAAGTTTTGATAATTAGCAAATGATAAAGCACTATAAGGTAAAGTTATTGTTGATGATTCTTTTAAATAATTACTTATTTCTTCATCTTTAGAATAAGGATATCTAATATATACAGTTTCAGTTGTAGTATAACCACCACCAACTAAAGTAACTTCTGTTTTTCCAGCTTTAATCGGAGTATATGTTCCATCTAAATTGTCTTTAAAATAACTATTATCATAAATTAAACTAATATCATCTTCTGATACATCAGAAAAATTAAAGTAATCTAATAATAACATTTGGTCTTGTGTCATCATTTGATTCATTTTTAAATATAAACCTTCTAAATTGATAGTAACTCCCATAAAATGTAACACACTATTTTGTCCATTAATATAATAAGTTAAATCAAAATCACATACATTATCACTACATAAAATATTACTTACAGAACTAAAGCTATAACTATAATCTACTAAATTGCTATATTCTTTACTAAAGTAATAAGATATTAAATTATCATATACAATATTATTTCCTTCATAACTTAAATAATAATCTTCATTATTTATATTAATATTTATTTCTTTATTATTATACATCTCATAAAATTCATCTGGTGTTATTTTGTTATCAAGTACTGTTAAAACTAATTCATCACTATTAAAATTCTTTTTATTATAAACTTTTATTGTAGTATTTCCTGCACTTTTAGCAGTAATTTCTCCACTTTGATCAATAGTAGCAACAGATGTATCTGTACTTACAAATATTATATCGTTATAATTTACATTAATATAACTATTAATCGGAGCTATTGTAGTAGTACCAACTCTTGTTATCATGCTATTACTCATAAAAAAGTCATTATTAATAAATTCTACTTCTTTAGTTTGAGTATATGGAGATATATGATTAGGTAATTCAGAAGTTGTTGAATAATTATATTGAAATTCTACATTACAAATTGCTAAACTACTAAATGGATTGCATGAAAAATCTCTATATGCATAAACATTGTGAGGCATATATTCATTTAAATCATAATTAAATCCTTCAATAGTATCAGGAAATCTATTAATTATATCACTCATATATTCTTCGATTCCCGAATTAATATAAAAGTATTTACTGTACCCTGTATTTTCTTCTCCAAATATATTAACTACAATCAAACTTTTTGCATAATCGTTAATTTCAATAACACATTTATTATTTTCATCATGATTCACATCAAAATCATTACTTTGACAATAATTTATTAATTCTCCAGATACTGATGTAATAGTTAGTGTATCTCCAATATTTAAATTAATTTCATTGTTCTCTAAATTATCTATTTCATCTGTTGTTATTTCTATTCCTTTAACCTCTACTATACATGCTAAAAATACTAATACTCCAAATAAAACCCCAAATAATTTTTTACTACTATTCATTTTACTACCTCACTTCTTATAGTTTTTCTTAACACAATTATATCATTACTAATATAATTATACAATTAAAAAAACAGATTTTATTCATTCATTTTTTTCATTTTTCATCTGTTCTTTTTCATTTCTACTATAAGTTTTTTAATTAATCGATATCAAATAAATTTCTAATATCAACATTTAGAGCATCAGCAATTCTACCAACAACCGCAATAGAAAAAACTTTTTGCATTTTTTTACTTTCAATTTTTGCTAAATAATTCATGGTTATACCCGCTAAATCTGCAAGCTCCTGTTGAGT
>CALVIZ010000038.1 GCA_944331865.1 uncultured Bacilli bacterium
TGATTGCCAATCTTTATTAACACCAAGACGATATCCTATTGGATTAACTTTTTGTCCCATACTATTTTACTCCTTTCGCATCATCAGTTACACAAACCGTAATGTGACTACTTCTTTTATCGTGACGATCTACATTACCACGACTTGCAAATTTAATTCTTTTATAAATAGGTCCTGGATTAATGTAACATTCACTAATTCTTAAATCATTTTCATTAGCTCCAAAATTGTTAACTGCATTAGCAACAGCAGAATTTAATACCTTTAATATTAATCTACTAGCTTTTGTATTAGTATTTTCTAAAATACCACGAGCAGTTTCAACATCTTTTCCTCTAATTAAATCCATAGTCATTCTTGCAAGTCTAGGTTTAATTAAAGCGTTTTTATGAATTGCATAAGCTTCCATGTTACCTCCTATTTATTTCCTGCATGTCCAGTAAACTTACGAGTTTGTGAAAATTCGCCAAGTTTATGGCCTACCATATCTTCAGTTATATATACTGGTATAAAATCTTTTCCGTTATGAACTGCTATTGTATGACCTACAAAGTCAGGAAAAATAGTAGATCTTCTTGACCATGTTTTAATAACAGTTTTTTTATTACTTTTATTCATTTCTTGAACCTTTTTCATTAATGATTCTTGAACATAAGGTCCTTTTTTCAAACTTCTTGCCATTGTATCCTCCTATTTTTTCTTCCTACTTACAATAAGCTTTTCACTTTTCTTTTTGCTCTTACGAGTTTTAACACCAAGTGCTGGTTTACCCCAAGGTGTCATCGGACTCTTACGGCCTACTGGAGCTCTACCTTCACCACCACCGTGTGGGTGATCATTAGGATTCATTACAGATCCACGGTTAGTTGGTCTAATTCCTAAATGACGTTTTCTTCCAGCTTTTCCTAAATTAACTAATTTACTATCTTCATTGCCAACAACACCAATTGTTGCTATACAATTTCCAAGAACTAATCTTGTTTCACCAGATTGTAAACGAAGCATTACATACTTTCCTTCACGGCCTAGTATTTGAGCACTAGCTCCAGCACTACGACACATTTCTGCTCCTTTACCAGGTTTAAGTTCAATACAATGAACAACAGTACCTACTGGAATATTCATAAGTGGTAAAGCATTACCTACTTTAATATCGGCATTTTCACCGTTTTCAATTATATCTCCAACTTTTAAACCATTTGGAGCAATAATATATCTTTTTTCACCATCTTTATAATTAATTAAGGCAATATTTGCTGTTCTATTTGGATCATATTCGATTGTTGCAACTCTACCTGTAATGCCTATTTTATTTCTTTTATAATCAATTACACGATATTTTCTTTTAGCTCCACCACCAATATGGCGAACTGTCATTTTACCTTGATTATTTCTTCCACCAGTTTTACTAGATTTTTTTAGTAATGATTTAGTTGGTGTACTTGTAGTTATTTCTTCATTTGTTAAACTACTCATTCCTCTACGACCGTTAGTCGTTGGTTTATAATGTTTAATAGCCATAATAATACCTCCCAACTACATTTCTATTGAAGAACCATCAGCTAGTGTAACTATAGCTTTTTTATATGTTTTAGTTCTTCCAGAGTATCTTCCAACTCTTCTTCTTTTTGATTTTGTATTTAATGTATTTACACTTTTAACACTTACTTTAAAAGCTTCTTCAATGGCTTTTTTAATTTCATCTTTAGTAGCATCTTTCACTACTTTAAAAGTATATACATTATTTTGTCTATTTGCCATAGATTTTTCTGTAATAACTGGTGCAATAATAATATCTGAATAATGCTTCATTATTTAAGCACCTCCTCAATATTTTTAACTGCTGACTCATCTATAACTAAGCAATCGGCATTTACTAGATCATAACAATTTACTTCATCTGCATAAATCATTAACACATTTGGTAAATTACGAATGCTTAAATATAAATTTTCAGCATCATCACTAGTAACAAATAATATTTTGTTATCTAATTTTAAATCATTTAATAATTTAACTGCATCTTTAGTTTTCATTGTATCTACATTAAAACTATCTATAACTGTTATTGCTTTTTCTTGTGCTTTTAATGTTAATGCACTTTTAAGAGCAAGTACCCTTTCTTTTTTATTAATTTTAAAAGTATAATCTCTTGGTGATACTCCAAAAGGAATTCCACCACCACGCCATTGTGTAGCTCTTATACTACCTTGACGAGCACGACCTGTACCTTTTTGTCTCCATGGCTTTCTTCCCCCACCAGAAACTTCACTTCTATTTTTAGTTTTTCTTGTTCCTTGACGAGTTGCATCAAGTTGTAAACGAATCATTTTCTTTAAAGCATCATTGTTAACTTCAATATTCCAAACACTATCTTTTAATGTTAAATCTTTAACTTTTTCACCTTTTAGATTTTTAACACTTATCTTTGTCATATTTAATCCTTTCTAAAGCTCTTAATTTTCTGAAGCAGTTTCTTCAGCTACTTCAGAAGTTGCTTTGCTATCTACTAATTCATTAGTTTCGTTTTCTGAAACACTAGGTGCATCTTCAATTACTTTATCAACTACTTCTTCATAAGTTAAAATTTCTTTTGGATTTTTCTTACGAGAATTCTTTATAGCAGATTTAATTAAAACTAATGAATTTTTAGCACCTGGAACATTTCCACTAACTAAAATATAATTTTCTAATTCGTTTACTTCAATAATTTCTAAATTTTGAATAGTAACAGTATCAACGCCCATGTGACCTGCTAGTTTTTTACCCTTTAATACTCTTTTAGGTAACATAGTACCAAGTGATCCTGGTCTTCTATGATAATGTGATCCGTGAGTCATTGGTCCACGAGATTGGTTATGTCTTTTGATAACCCCTTGGAAACCTTTTCCTTTTGTAACTCCAGTTACATCAACAATGTCTCCAACTTCAAATACACTAACTCCTACAGTATCACCAACATTGAAACTACCTTCTACATCTCTTATTTCTTTTAAGAAGCGCTTAGGAGTAGTGTTAGCAGCTTTAGCTCTGCCAGTTTCAGCTTTGTTTGCTTTCTTTTCACTTTTTTCAAATACGCCAAGTTGAATAGCATTATAACCATCTTTTTCATTTGTTTTAACTTGCATTACTACATTTGGTTCAACTTCTACAACTGTTACAGGAATAAGTTTACCATCTTTAGTAAATACTTGAGTCATTCCAACTTTGCGTCCTAAGATTCCTTTCATAATTTTCTTTCCTTTCTTTCTTATAATTTAATATTTACATCAACACCACTAGGTAAATCTAAATGAGTTAACGCATCAACCGTTTCCTTACTAGGATTTTTAATATCAATTAATCTCTTATGAGTTCTTCTTTCGAATTGTTCACGAGCGTCTTTATATTTGTGTACTGCTCTTAAAACTGTTACCTTTTCAATTTCTGTTGGTAATGGTACTGGGCCAGAAATTTCACCACCAGTTCTTTTAACAGTTTCCACAATTTTTCCAGCTGCAACATCTAATAAACGATGATCATAAGCTTTTAAATTGATTCTAACTTTTGTACTTGACATTTGATATGTCCTCCTTTCGCCTATATCTAGTATAGACATACTCCGTACAAGTTCTCTAATTCACTTTTCAATTACCAACTTACCCTAGTGTATCAGTAACCTTGCACATCAACGCAGTCATACATAATCAATCATACCACTAATATTTATGAAATGCAACAAAAAAATTGCCTTTTTGAGCAATTTTTGTAATTTTTTATACTAACAAATTTAATCACTTATAAATATTATATTTAATTAATAACCATTTTTTAAAATCAAAGGAATTTTTAATGCTTTTTATTGAGCAAATTATAATAGCAATTAAACCCAAACCTAAAACTAACCAAACAAGCCACGGTTGATCATTATCATTTGCTGGAGCAATCACAACAATTAACAAACAAAGTGTAATAAAAATTATAAAAATTATATTTAATATAAAAGATTTTTCATTACGATTATTTTTATAAAATTCTTTTGTTAATTTTTTCCTTTGATTATAGTCCAAATCTTCCCAAAAAATTCTCTTCTCTTTAAGAAAACTTTCATTAAATGGGCAACCACAATTCGGACAAAATGAAGCTTTATTGCTAAATTCCTTTCCACATTCTTTACATTTAATTATTGCCATCTCAATCACTCCTTATATTTATAATAACACAATTTTTATAAAGTACCATCTTAAAAAGTAATAACTATACATTATATTTTCATTCAGTTAAAAAATATTTTTAACACAAAATATAATATATTTTAAAATAATAAAAATAAAAATTATAATTGTATATTTATAATAAAAACTTATTTCCATTTTTATTAATAATTATGAAAATAAGTTTTTGTATTTATATTAAGCAAAAATTAATTATTAGTGTAATTATTGTAAAAACATAATTAGAGATATAACAAAGAAAAGTATACCTAAAACCATAGTAGTTCTACTAATAACTAACTCTAAACCTCTTTCTTTAGTATGTTGAAATAAATTTTCATTTCCTCCGGTAATAATTTGTCCGGCATCACTCGCTTTATTTCCTTGTAACAATACAATAGCTATTAAAAGTATTGAAATTACTAACAAAATATTTTCTAACATTTTATTACCTCCTATTCTTCATTTTCACTAGATTTTGTTTTTCTAGTTTTTTTAGTTTCCTTTTCTTCTTTATTTTCTTCTAATTCTTCAACAGGTTTAATTTTTCCAGTTTTAACAATTGATTCTATTTGTTCTTTAGTAATAGTTTCATATTGCATTAAAGCATCACTTAGTTGAAAAATTAAATCTTTATTTTCTCCAACTATATTCTTTGCTTTTTCATAACATTCTTCTATAATTTTTCTAGTTTGTTCATCTATTTCTAACGCTACTTGATCAGAGAAGTTTTTAGACTTAGCATAATCTCTTCCTAAAAATACACCTTCACTTTTTTCTTCATATTGAATAGGGCCTAAATCACTCATACCATATTCAGTAACCATACTTCTAGCAATTTTTGTTGCTCTTTTAATATCATCGCTTGCTCCGGTAGAAATTTCTCCTAAAAACATTTCTTCACTAACTCTACCACCAAGCAAACCAGTTATTTGAGCAAGTAATTCAGCTTTAGTATGAACAGCAATTTTTTCTTCCTTAGGCAACATCATAGTATATCCACCAGCCATACCTCGAGGTATAATAGTAATTTTATGAACTTCTTGAGCATCTTCAAGTTTCAAACCAATTACTGCATGACCAGCTTCATGAATAGAAACAAGTTTCTTTTCCTTATCTGTAATTTTTCTTGTTGTTTTAGCAGGTCCTAATAAAACTCTATCGGTTGCTTCATCAATTTCATCCATAGATATAGAATTTTTATTACGGCGAACAGCAAGTAAAGCTGCTTCATTTAAAAGATTTTCTAAATCAGCACCACTAAAACCTGGAGTTCTTAAACTTAAATTAGCTAAGTTTACATCTTTATCAAATATTTTATTTTTAGCATGAACTTTTAAAATAGCTTCTCTTTCATTCGCATCAGGCAAACTAACAGTAACTTGTCTATCAAATCTACCTGGACGAAGTAATGCTGGGTCTAAAACATCTGGTCTATTAGTTGCAGCAATAATTATAATTCCTTCATTTTCACCAAAACCATCCATTTCAGTAAGCAATTGATTTAAAGTTTGTTCTCTTTCATCATGGCCACCACCAAGACCGGTTCCTCTTTGACGACCAACAGCATCTATTTCATCAATAAATATTAAACATGGAGCATTTCTCTTAGCTTCTTTAAACATATCACGAACACGACTAGCTCCAACACCAACAAATAATTCTACAAAATCAGAACCACTTATAAAGAAAAATGGAACATTTGCTTCTCCAGCAATAGCTTTAGCAAGTAATGTTTTACCAGTTCCTGGAGGGCCAACTAATAAAACTCCTTTAGGAATTCTAGCACCTAATTTTTCAAATTTTTTTGGACTTTTTAAGAAATCAATTAATTCAGCTACTTCTTCTTTTTCTTCCTTTAAGCCAGCTACATCTTTAAAGCTCTTTTTATCATTTTCATTACTTAATCTTGCTTTGCTTCTTCCAAAATCCATAGAATTTTTATTTGAATTAGCTAATCTCATAAATAAGAAATACATTACTACTACAAGCAAAACTAATGGTAATACATTGACTAAAACATATAAAAATATACTACTACCAGGATCTGAATTTGTATTATATTCTTCAATTTTATTTTCATTTATTAAAGTAAGTACATTTTCAAGTTCACTAGCTACTACTTTAGCAGTAAAACTTTCTGTTTCTTTATAACCTTCTAATTTACCTTCGATATAATAAACACTTTCATCACTCTTTGGAGTAATTGCTATTTCAGTAACATTATTTTCTTTTAACTCAGTTATTAATTCTCCAGTAGAAAGCTCATTAACAGTAGTACCTTGTATTCTTAATACTGAGATAACTACTAATATAACTACTGCCAATACTACATATGGCAATAGATTTTTAAAACTATCGTTTTGTTTGGGTTTTACATTCATTTATTATTCACCTTGCCTCACATTTAATTATTATATCATATTTTTCAGATTTGTCTTTACAAAATTGTGATTTTTTTAATCCAGGTATCCAAATTATGTTATTATTAGCATCTACCAATAAAGGATATCTATCTCTTTTTTCTTTATTTATTTTTTCATCAATAAAAATATCATTTACTTTTTTACTTCCTTTTAAGTTTTTAACTAATATTTTGTCGCCATCTAATCTGGTCCGTAATTTTAAAGGAAATACAATATCTTCATTATTAATATATATAGTATTATTAGAATTATCACCATTATTAGTATCATAATAAAATATAAAATCATTAAATTCAATATTTTTATCAAATACTACTTCTAGATATTCACTATTTTTTTTCTTAATTATTTTTAATACTCCATATTCATTAACCCCTTGATAATTATTATTTAAATCTATACTCTTATTTTTATTATTTAATAATTTCATTAATTCATTCATTTGCCTATCAGATATATCAAAATAATCCTTCTTTTGAATATCTTTTACTAATAATTCAATACTTTTTTTCTTAATTATATCTTTTTCATCTTTTAACTTGTTTATAACAATATAGTTATCAATAATTATTTTTTTATCATATATATAATTATTAATAAACTCATCTGTCTCTTCTAATTCTTTACTAAATTTTAAATATTTTAAATGAATATTCTTGTCTTCTTTTTTTAAAAAAGGTAATATTACATGCCTATATCTATTTCTAGTATAAATTAAAGACTCATTACTTTTATCTATTACATAATCTATAGAATTATCTTTATTATATTTTATAATATCGTTTTTACTAACAAATAACAAAGGTCTTAAAGTTATATAATCTAAATTTTCTTTAAAACAATTTATTCCAACATAGCCACTTAAGTTACTACCTCTACTTATACGCATTAATATCGTTTCTATTAAATCATCGCCATGATGAGCAGTAACTAAATACTTTGCATTATATTTTTTTATTATTTCTCTAAAAAAAGCATATCTTTTTTTATGAGCATCTTCTTCACTAAATTTATTATTTTTATATTCATTTAATTCTTTATATTCAAATATAACTCTATTTTCTTCACAAAACTTTTTAACTAATAAAGCTTCATTATCACTTTCTTTTCTAATTTTATGATTTACATGAGCAACAATTAAATTTAATTCTTTTTTATTTCTAATACTAATTAATAGATTTAGTAAACACATTGAATCAGGTCCACCACTACAAGCAATAACTATAGTAGAGTTAACTTCAATAACTTTATCTAAAAATTCTATTACTCTATTCATTTTACTCCCTTATTAATATTTTTCAAATTATATATTAACATATCCATTATAAAACCATTTAATATTTTTTCCGGATCATTATTTTCATAATTTGTTCTATGATCTTTAATTAATTTATATGGCTCTAAAATATAACTTCTTATTTGACTTCCAAAATTAATACTTTGATTATTTTCTTTTAATGCATTAATTTTTTCTTGTTCTTTTTGATATTCTAGCATATATAATTTATTTTTTAAAATATTTAATGCTTGTTCTTTGTTTTTTAACTGACTTCTTTCATTTTGACAAGTAACCACAATTTTACTTGGTAAATGCGTTATTCTAACTGCAGAATTACTTGTATTAACAGATTGACCACCAGCTCCACTTGAATGATATACATCAATTTTTAAATCTTCTTCTTTTATTTCAATACTAATATTTTTCTTTATTTCTGGAAATACTGTAACTGATGCAAATGATGTGTGTCTTCTTGCTCCGGAATCAAATGGTGAAATTCTAACTAAACGATGAACCCCGGATTCAAATTTTAAATAACCAAAAGCAAAATCACCAGTTATTTTTATCATTACACTTTTTAATCCCGCTTCATCACCTTTTGCCTCATCAATTGTTTCCCAACTAAAGCCTTCTTTTTCACAAAATTTTTCATACATTCTAAAAAGCATACTAGTCCAATCACAAGATTCAGTACCACCAGCTCCAGGATGAATTTCTAAAAAACAATTATATTCATCAAATTCTCCGTTTAATAATGTAGCTATTTCTAATTCATTTATTTTTTCTTCTAATAATTTTATGTTATCACTTATTAAATTAATTAATTCATCATCTTCAGAACTAACAATTTCAATAGATTCATTTAGTTCTTTATCTAATTCTTCATATAAATTAATTTCTTTTTTTAAATGACTTATTTTTTTGTTAATAACATTTGCATTATCAACATCTTGCCAAAAATTATCTTCATTTAATTTTTCTTCTAAATTTTTTAACTCATCTTTTTTAGAATTTAAGTCAAAGATACCTCGCAAGTTCATTAATTTTATTTTTTAATTGGTTTAATTTTCCTAATAATTCATTTTTTTCCATATTTATCCCTCGAAATTAGTATAACAAAATATGTCAAATAAATAAAGTGAATAATATGTGAAAATTTTTACCAACAAAAAAGCATCTAAAAAAGATGCAATTTTAATAATTATCTGGATCTATTATAGAACCATCACCACAAATACAAGCACCTGATTCCGTTATAGAATTAACTTCACCACTAGGACACAAATTTTCACAAGTATTCATGGTTAAATTATCTTTAACTGATGGCCAAATTAAGCCATAAAAGAAAATAGAAATAATCATTATAACAAACAATATGCCATAAAGGACTCCAAACACAGCTGCAACCCAAGTTGCTGTACCACCTTGTCTTTGACATTCAAGTAGTGCTTGATCTCGACTTGGATTAGTTGATAATATTAAATCTACAGCTTTATTTGCTTTTTCAGTATATAACTTACTAAATAACATCGCTGGTACAACTAAAACAACAAAGTCAATTAGTAATGTTAATATAGCATTATCTATTAGATTAGCAATTACATTTAATATAATAATAGCCGCCCACAAAATTATGCCTTCTACCCAAAGTTTACGATACAAATAATATACTGGTGCAAAAAATAGAGCACACCAATTCCAACTGCGATTGTAAACCTTTGCAGCATTTTTACCGGCATATGCATTTAACAATTCATCTCTAGTACAATTATTAACATCATTATTTTCAACTGTGCTTGTAAATTTGTTTCCACAATTACTACAATATTCTCCAGTTAACTCTTTACCACAATTTGGACAAAACATCAAATATCAACACTCCTTATATTAATATAAGTATCATACATAAAATCAAAAATCAATTAATTATAACAAAGGAAAAAATAATTTTACATATTTTTACAAGTATTAATAAATTTGTGTAACAATATTTTCTATAATTTCAACCGTTTTATCTTTCCTTTCTTTTCTATTTAATTTCGTATTATATAATAAATTACACATTATTACTATTATAACTTTATTTTCAAAATCAATTTGATACATTGGACCAGTAAAGCCTGAAAAACAAATAGAATTATCGCTTGGCATAACCACATCATTTAAAGCAATAATTTTATTTTTATATCTTGCACCCATACAATTATAGTTTAAAGGTAAATATAAATCTTTTTCCTTTTTTATAATATCACAATATAAAGAATTAATATCCCCATTGTTATCTGTTAAGCTTTTTAATATTTTTAAATTATATTTTTCAATATCATTATGTTCTAACATTAAACTTATAGTTTCTTTTTTCAATAAAGAATAATTAAAAAATGAGAGCAAAAATTTTAAAAGATCATGACCATTACAAAATAATCCTGCGTGTCCAACACAAAATCCTAATTTTTTTGCAGTTCTAGCTTTTTTATCATGAACTTCACCTATATCAATTTCATTGGGCGCACATAAATTTTTATTGGGAGAAAATGTAATACTTGATAAATTTAGTGGTGTAGAAATTTTTCCCAATATTATTTTTTCAAAAGGTTTATTATATATTTTCTCTAACAAAAAAGATAAAATTATATAATGTATATCGACATATGTAGGAATATTTGTTTTTTTAAAAGCAGAATACAAAATATTTAAAAATTCCTTTTTACTCTTGGCATCACCTAAATATCCATTAGTATAAATTTCTTGATTATGACACAACAAATCTCTTATTGTTACATCTTTTAAATTAGTAAAATTATTATCTATTTCATAAACCGATGTATTTAAGCTAATTCTTTTTTCTTGATATGCCATATATATTAAAGTAGCCGTAAAAGTTTTAGTTAATGAAGCAATATCGTACAATGTATTTTTATCACATATTTTTTTTAATGGTTTTAACATTTTATAACCTATAGCTTTTTCAAAAAAACTACCATTATTATATATTTCTATTACATATCCAGGAGAATGAACAAATAAATATTTATCTAAAAATCCTAAATCAACATTCATTTTCCCATAATCCATGTAAATTACAATAAGCTAGTACTTCTTCTATTTCTTCATTATCATCTTTAACAAAAATAACTTTAGAATCATCACCAGGTTTTAAATCAAAATGATATTCTTTTTTATTAGTAAAAACATGTATCCACATTATATAATGTTCTTCCAGCATAGGATGTTTCACTTCACCAACTACAATTTCAACATTATTACCATTTACATTAATAACTGGTACATGTTTTTCTACTGCAGCATCAGTAGTGTTTGCTACCAATTCTTCCATTGGTTTTCCACAACACATAAGTGGAACATTAGTATCATTAATAACTTCAACTATTTTGCC
>CALVIZ010000039.1 GCA_944331865.1 uncultured Bacilli bacterium
TTTCTAAAAAATCTTCTAAACCATATTTTTTTAATAGACCTTTAACATAAGTTATATTTTTTTCGTTTTTTAAATTCATAATATCTAAACCAAGTAGTGCATTATCTAAAATGTTTAACCAAGGTAGTAAACAATCATCTTGTAACATATATCCTATTTTTAAATCTTTATTTTTAGTGATTTCGCCACTACTTAAATAATCTAAATTTGCTAATATATTTAAAAGAGTAGATTTTCCACAACCACTAGAACCAATAATACATAAAAATTCTTGATCATATACATCAAAACTTATATTATCTATAGCTTTTATTTCTCCTAATTTAGTATTATAATTTTTACTTAGATTTTTAATTTCTAACAATTTATTCATTGTAAAAATTGTTGACTAAATCTTTATATGGAACATAATCTTTTATTAATTCAAAATCAATTAAAAAATCTTCTAAATTTTTAAATATTTCTTCACTAACATATGGATTTTCAAGCCAACAATCGTAATCATAATATCTTGTAATCATTAATGCTAAATCATCAACATCAGTATCTGGAAATTGATTGATTATATCTTTAGCAACATCTTTTTTATTATTATTTAAAGTATATGTTATACCTTTAGCTAATGCTTTAGTAAATGCTTCAATAATTTCTGAATTTTGGCTAATGTAACTTTTGCGTGCATAAAAAGCCGTATATGGGACTTCATCACTCATCATTCCTACACTAGCTACAACTTTACCATATCCTTCTTTTTCTAAATCAGTAGCATTAGGTTCAAATAAATTGACAAAATCGCCAGTACCTCCAATGAATGATCCTGATAATGCTGCAAATTCAACTGAATAATTAACATTTATTTTTTCTATATCAATACCTTGATTTTTTAAACCATTTAAAAAATTTAATGCTGGCATTCCAGTACTTCTTCCTACTAATATTTCTTTATTATATAAATCGGTTAAATCAAAATTTTTATAGTTATCTCTTGCTACTATAAATTGACCGTCTCTTTTAGTAAGACCAGCAAAAATTTGTAAGTAATCTGATTCTTGTTGTTCGTAAATATATATTGCAGATTCTGCTCCTGCAAAGCCTATTTCAACATCATTAGATAATACTGCTGCACTAACTTTATCGGCACCAGGTGTAAGTATTAATTCTACATCTAAACCCATTTCTTCAAAATAACCTTTTTCTAATGCAACATATAGTGGAGTATAAAAAGAACTATGGGTTACTTCAGCTACTCTAATTTTTATTAAATTATTGTCATCTTTTTTATTAAAAATACAATATAGTGTAATACCTATCCCAATAACTAAAATACCTATAAAACTAATAATTATTTTCTTTTTCAAAAAAATTCCTCCTTCTAAAATAGTATATGAACTAGTAAAGTAGCTGGACCCTACATATGACTATGAGAAATACAGTAATTTATATATATTCTAAAATAAGTGGTTTACTTTTAGGAATTAATTTGCTATAATTTATTTATAATAAAGGGTGTGATTAAATGAAAGCATTTTCAAATGAAGTAAAAACATTGTTAGATAGGTTATATAATTTACGAGGAGAAGATAGTATTATTCTTAAGAAAATGAATAAAGAAAGAGAAGATGCTATTGAAACTCAAGAAAGAACTAAAAATGAAAAAGAAGTTTTATTACAAGAAATAGAAAGACTAGATAATGATGAAAAAACCTTAGCAGAAGAAGGAGAAAAATTAACATCTGTATTAAGTAATATTAATAGAGATGATTTTGCTAATGTACTTGCAAGATTAAATATTGATTTTGAACCAGCTATGATTAATGAAAAAGTAAATAGTATGTTACCTGATACAATTAGTAAAATAGCAACTGAAAAAAAAGATGCTACTGAAAAACTAGAAAATGTTGAAGAAGAAATGAATAACGCTATTGCTAAAGTTGAAGAATTAGGTATTAGAAAAGATGAAGCATTAAATAATCAAACAAAATTAAATGAATATTTTGATTTGGCTTTATCAGGAAGTATAAATATTACTCGCGATGCAATAACTAGTTTATTAGAAAAATTTAATTTTAGTGAAAATGATCAAAGAGAAGCTGCCAAGTTGTTAATGTTTCCAGAAGATGCTTTATATGAATATGATGCATCATTTAAAAGTGGCGATAAACAAAGTGGTAAATCTATAACTGATGTTTTAGTAGAAGCTAAACAAGAATCAAAAGAATCTATTTTTGATAATCAGGTTGAAGTTGTAAAAGAAGTAGTTGAAGATACGGGTATAGATGATTCAGCCATTAAAGAAGAAACAGAAGAAATAAAAGAAGATAATGAAGGACCATTATTGGAAGATATTTTTTCTAAAGTAATTAATCAAGTTGAAATACCAGAAATGGAAGTTGAACAAGAAGATAGTAAAACAGAAAAAGAAAAATTAATAGAATTATTGAAAGAAAATAGTATAGATAATTTGAATTTTACTGATGATGAATTAAAGAAAATAATGGAACATTATGATAAAGATACTTTAAATAGTAATATTGGTATATTAAAAGAAAATAAAATAGATTTAAATATTTTAAAAAGTAATTATCAATTATTATATGATAAAGAATTAGGTTTAAAAATTGAAAAATTATTGGGAATCGGTAAAGCTGCGAAAGATATTAGTTTAATGCCAAGCGTATTAACAAAGTATGATTTACAAGGGTTAAATAATACTATAAATGTTTTAGAAATTAGTGGCTTAGATCCTAAAAAAGTACCATTAATGGCATACTAGAAAGGAGTTTTTATGGGACAATTAGTTGATTTGAAAGATAAATTAGTTGGTAATTATAAAGAAAAAGATGTTGGTAATATATATAAATTTGCGGTTTCTTATGCTGAAAGTAATCAAGAATCTTTAGATGTATTATCAAATCATGGTGTTAATTTATCTAAACCATCACAAACTATAGTATTGACTATTGAACCAAAAGAATTGGAACGCCAATTGAAATTAGCAGAAGAAATGGGATTTATCGGAGCTTATCAACAAAATCCTAGATTTATAACTCAACCTGTGGAAATGGTAATTAAAAGAATGGCAAAATGTGATTCTATTGGGGTAACATATAAAAATGAAGAAGGCATATATGCATCTTTCATATTTAGTCAAAGAGCATTTGATTATATAGTAAATGAAAATGATGTAGAAAAAAAAGATGAAATAGTTGATACAAATGAAATTAATATGGATGAAGTAAAAGAAAATGCTTTAAGATTATTAGAAAGTTTTGCGATGACTGATGAAAAAGATAATATTTTTGCTAAATTGGATTCTATTAAAGATACTGGTTTAAGTGAAAAAGAAATGTTAGTAGAAGTTTTTAAAGGTTTCGGTGGAAATGAAGAATTTTTAATAAATCAAATAGATGAAGTTTTAGCTTCTGCAAATGAAATGAAAAGAGGTAGAGCTGCATGAAATTTTTAGAAAATTATAATTTTTCTCAAGATGATATTGAAGAATTTGAAAATAATACACCTAAAAAAATGAAAAAAACTTTAACTGATAATGTTGCTTTAGTAGAAGAAAATTTAAAATATTTATCTAATTTAGGTATTAATACATATAAAGAAATATTTATAAATTATCCAGATATGTTTTTATTAGATAATTCAAATTTTGTTGAAATATTTTCTAAATATGAAACAGCAGATTTGATTGAAAGATTAAATGCTAATTTTAAATTAGTAGAGTATTTATAGTAATCAAAAACTATTACGAAAAATGTAATAGTTTTATTTTTGAGTTAAACGATATAAATTTATTTCTGGTTTATTAAATAATCTAAAATAATAATTATTATCAATTCCAAGTCCACTAGAGACATACATTATAGTATCATTAACTTTATAATAATTATCAATATATTTAGTAGCACCATCTTTTTTTATGATACCTCCGATAAAAGGTAATCTTATTTGGCCTAAAAGTGAGTGACCAGCTAAAACTAAATCGATATCATAGGTTGCTAGTATTTCAATATTATCTGGTTGGTGAGTAATAACTATGTTATATGAAGCATCTAAATCATCTGATATACTTAATGCTTTTTCGAGGTCTGATACATCTGTGATACCAGTTATTTTTATAGGGGTTAGGTCTTTATAAAATATATAGTTAGATTCATTATCTAATATAATAAAATCACTATCGGTCATTATTTCTTTGTAGTTTTCTTGGTCATTATCACCAATTGTGGCATATTTATATAAAGTGCAATTTAAGTTTTTTAATAATTCTTTTATTTTTTCTATTTCATTATCTTTAATGTCATAATCTTTTTTTATTAAATCACCGGTAAATACAATTATATCTGGTTTTAAATTATTTATTTCATTAACAATTTCTTCTAAATCATCAATAGTCTTTGTAGATGCAATAAGTAAATCACTAAACTGTACTATTTTAAAGCCATTAAAACTTTCACTAATATTTGCTTGAATGCTTTGTTCAGTAATTTTAAAATTTTTAGTTTCAATAAAATGAGCATATAATAATATTCCTATTAATAATACTATTAAAAATATAATTATTTTTTTCATTTTTATCCTTTCTGCTATTTAATAAAATAATACCATATTTTGCTTTTTTAAGCAATTTACATTGAAAAAAAATTTTAAATATGGTAAACTAAATCATAGGTAGGTGTTGAAATGACTAAATGTAAATATTTATTGTTAATTGTGTTATTATTTAGTGTTTTTATAAATCCAGTTAGTGCTTTATGTAATTATGAAGAACAAGCTGCTTTAAATAAAGAAGTTGCTAATGTTAAAGCAAGTTATGAAATAGTAACGAAACCTTATGCCGATCAAAGTAATTGTTATCCACCTGAGGACATTGATGATTCTGAAAGTTATCAATGCGTTGGTCAATTTATACAAATCAATATTTTAAATATTTCTGAAAATATGAAATTAGAGATAAGTGATGATTATTATAATGTTCGTCGCAATTACTTTTATACTGATACAGATGATGGTAAATTAGAATTATTACTTAGTGATAAAAATGGTTTGGAAGTAGCATATAATGAAAATGTTATTAATTATACAATTAAAATTAATGCATCTAGTAAAACTGGTTGTGAAGGATCTACTTTAAGAACAATATATTTAACGTTACCAAGATATAATGTTTATTCTACTGTAGCTCCTTGTGATGAACTTACAGATTATTATTTGTGTCAAAGTTATGTTACTTATGATGAAATTAGTTATGATTCATTTTCTCAACAAATAACAGAAGAATTAGCTAAAAGAGAAGAAACTAATGAAGAAGAATTGAAATGGTATCAAAAAGTTTGGGAATATATAGTTAAACATAAAAATGCATTTATTATTGGGGGTGTATTAGTAGTTGTTGCTACTGGAGGTACAATTACTTATATAGTTATTAGACGTAGGAGAGATTTAATATGAAAAATAAATTATTTGTTATATTATTATTAATAGGAATTACATTTTTTATAAAAATGAATTATACGCTTGCTGAAGCAAGTGATTTTGAAGTTGGTAAGAGTTTTACCATTCAGCAAGGGGCTCAACATTCGGGATTAACTGCCTTAGGTGGTGATACTTTAAATATTTGGGAATATAATGCAGTTGGAGAAAGCCAAACTTCATATAAAGCTTATTGTATTGATCCTCATATGGGATTTAATGGTGGTAGTTATACTGTTAAAACAGGAAGCCCTGAAGAATATTTAGCAGGTGTTGCTGCCATATTAGGCGGAAGTGGCGATTATGTAGCTAAAGATGTAGCAATAAGAGCTTTTACTTATGGTTTTATGAAGTTGGTTGGGTTATATGATGGTACTAAGACTAATTTTACTACTGGTAGTACTTATAAATCTTCTGTTTTTGTTAATTTAGGTATTGATTGGGCGTGTAGTCCTGAAAATGAAAGTTATACTAATCAGTTGTTTAGTTATTCGGGTTCTTGTACAGAAACATTAAAGTCAAAAACTTCTATTTATACCGGTTATGAGAGCAATGCTGGTGCTACAGGTAGTTCTCTTTCTGCTGCTCAATCTTTGTTTAATCAAGCTATGGCAGCGGCTGCTAACATTAAAAGCAGTGAAGGTAATGAATCTGATGAAGAAGGAGGATTTACAGTAAATGCTTCTTTAGGTGATGTTGCTAATGAAGAATCTCAAGTAATAATAAATGCTAATTTTCAATTGGAAAACATAAGTAAAAATGATTATATAAAAAATATTAATTTTGAACTTAATGGTAGTGGTTTTGGAACTCCAACTATAGAATACTCTGTAAATAATGGTGAATGGCAATCATTAGAAAATAATTCCGATACTAATATTATTGAAAGCTTAATTTCTGAATTATCAGAAAATGATTTAATCGATAATGCTACAGTTGATTTAAAAATTACATTAACAAAAGAAAGTACATCTGATGATGAAGAATGTGAACCTACATCTTTTACAATAACTTATTTATATTCGGGAAAACAAAAATATAATGTTGTGGTGTTAAAAAGTAATGCAACAAATCAAGATATGATTATTGGAGCTGATGAAGGGGTAGTTGGTGAACCAGAAGATACTGAAAAAGAAGGAAAATTAGAAGGAGAAATTCCTTGCGATAAAGAAGTTTGTGAAACAAAAATATCAACACCAATTTGTGAAGAAGATGGTGGTTCAGATATTATAGCTCCAGAAGAAATAAAAAAATGTATTTTAGATAATGTTGACGATGCTGGTAATAGTTATCAATTAACATCTGGAAATGGTGGCGTTGATAACAATTATTGTAAAGTATTTTGTAAAGAAGATTATAAAGATGTAATGCCACAAGGTGATAGTTCATATGGTATTATTTTACAACCAAAAATTGAAGATGTTGTTTGTGGCGGTTACTTTAAATTAAATGCTCATGTTGAAGGACAAAAAGATTGTTATACTGGTGGAAATACAACGGATAGTGATTCAAATGGTGAAGGAAGTATAGATAAAGATTTATATATTGAAACTATAAAACAAATACAAAATGATATGACAGATGCAATGACTGATTATAATGAAGCTGAATCACAATTAAAAGGTATCGATGCTGCAACACCTAAAGAAACTCAATTAACATGTAATGGAACAACTTATACTTTATTTGATGTTACAGTTAAATGGGATAATTATACTCAATATAAATTTGAATGGGATGAAGAAAATGAAATTCCTAAAGTAACTGATAGCGAAGGCGGAAGTGGAAGTGTTAGCTATAGTGATAGTTCTATAACATGTAATGCAATATATGAAGATGGTAAAAAAGTAGGAGAAGAAATATCTGCTCAACCATCTGCAAAAGAACAATATGAACAATGGAAAAGTGAAGTAAATAATAATAAAACTCAAGCAGAACAAACAATGACTTCTAAATTAGAAGAATATAAAAAGGAAATTAATGCTTATAATAGTTGTTTAACAGCTTGGACTATGGAATATCAATTTGCTCAAAAATTACAATTTTATTATGATGAAACACAAGGTTCTTTAAATGACTTTAGTGCAAGCATACCATATTATTCATTATTAAAAGACGATCAAAAATATTTGGAAGCGGTAGAAGACACTTATGGAGAAGAAACAGAAGTAATTGTATGTAAAGAAACTGCAAGTGAAGAATATGTTTGTGAAGGGGATTCTACATCATTTGAATTATCTGTTGAAGAGTTAGCTTCTGTTAACATTGATGAATATGGTTATGATTCTACTTATGGAAGTGCATTTGAATCAAAAGATTACGTAATTTGTAATCCTGATGAAGGTTGCAAAACTGATCCAAGAGAAATATCTCAAGCATCATTTGTTAAAAAAACTATAAGAAAAACTCAAGATTATATTACTCCAACAGTATTTTATCAAATAGAAGCAAATGGAAAAATAACTGTAAATAGTGGATATGCTGGAGATGACGTTAAATTAGAAGCATTAGAAAATGCTCTTCCAATCTCTACCAAGGCTGTTGTAGGTGGAACATTTAGATTAATGCTTGAAGATTTAGGTGAATTCTATGATAGTGGTGAAGTAGGTAGACTTATAGATTACCAAGGAGATAACGAATCTCGAAGTGTTGCAAATGCTTTAGGATATAATTCAGAAGAAGGATTTGATGGCAATTATGAATGTTATTATACATCTCCTTGTAAACCGGATGATTGTCCAAATTGTGAGTTTATTGGAACTCCATTAGAGATTTGTCCTAATTGTGATTTTACACCATGTGTTAATTGCGTTTTTAACTTAGATGAATTACAAATAAATGTAAAACCTATAACTAATACAGATGTTGTCTCAGTTGATAGAGATTATGGATATAACTGGATTGTAAATACTACTTTAGAAGAATTAACTTTATTATCACAAAAAGCAGAACAAACAATACATGAAATTGAAGAAGATAATGATTTAGTTTACAATAGCACTAAAGTTAGTGATGGTTCTGGTTTAGCATTTAGTATAAAATTAGATTCAGCAGTTATATCTAAAATTAGAGAATATAATAAAGCTGCTGAAGGAGAAGGTGGATATGGAAATGATTCGCTAACTTGTTATGATGCTCAAATTGGAGATGACGTAGTAAAAAATGTTTATTGCTATAGTGAATTGATTGATCAATTGTTATCAATGAGTGATATTCAAGATAAAGTTCCAAGTGACATTTATGATATAAGAGTTAGTGAAAGTCAAAGAAGTGATGAAAATAATGCTGCAAATGGTGGTTCTACAAATGGTTATTGGAAACTATGGACTGATGAAACTTTAAATATGGAAAATATTAGTGGAACTGGTTGGAGTTATGCTAATGTTGGTTATGATGATAAAACTGGTCAAGCAGATATAATTGGTGGACCAGCTTGGAGGTAGGTGTTGATTAAGTGAAAAATGCATATTGGGCTTATTGGTTAATATTATTAGGTATATTTATAGTAGTTATAATGATGTTAGTTCAAAATTTAACAACATCTAGTACCCAAGATTATTATCTTTTAAAAGAATTAACAGAAGCTTCTATGGTTGATGCTATAGATTATTCTTATTATCGTAAATTTGGTGAAATTAGAATTAATAAAGAAAAATTTTATGAATCTTTTATAAGACGGTTTTCAGAAACAGCATCACTTTCAACTGTATATACTTTAAGTTTTTATGGAGTTTATGAAGCTCCACCAAAAGCTAGTATTGAAATAAAAAGCCAGTCGAATGCTTTGACAATTGTTGGAGATGCTACACAATTTGATATGGTAGAAAGAATTGATGCTATTGTTGAAGGAAATCCATTAACTACAAGTACGGAGGAATAAAATGGGATTAAAAAAATTTGTAATTAATAGAACTACTGTAACTATTTTAGGAATTGTTGCAGGAATTGCAGTTTTAGTAGGATTTTATATTTATCGCGTTAATAATGCGATAAATCCTGTTAAAATACCTGTTGCAACTAAAGATATTGCAGCTACAGAACAAATAACTGCTAAAGATATCGAAATGGTAAGTATAAGTAGTAGTTTTTTGAAAAATGCAAATGTTATAACTAGTACTAGCGAATTAATTGAAAAATATGTTGCCACAGGTACATCTATACCTAAAGGTGGTATGTTTTATACTGACCAAGTTGTTGAAAAAGATGAATTACCAAATTCTGTATTTGAAGAAATACCAGATGGTTATACAATTTACCAATTAGCTGTAAATAATGAAACAACTTATGCAAATTCAATATTTCCTGGAGATAGAATTGATATTTGGCTTGAATATAAGCAAAATTCTACTGAAGGTGGAAAAATAATTTTTGGTGAATTTATTTCAAGTATTGAAGTTTTAGCTGTAAGAGATTCAAAAGGACAAAATGTTTTTGATGTTACGAGTGGTAGAACCCCAGCTTATTTGTTATTTGCGGTTAAAACAGATTTATATAGATATTTAAAAATTGCTGAAAAAATATCTAATATGACTATTGTACCAATACCTAGAAATCAACAATATACAGAAGATGCCGGTTCAACTGAATATAATAATGAACAGTTAATAAATTTAATTACTCGTTTTGCTAAAGATAATGGTGGTAATTATAGTAGTACAACATCTAGTGTAAATAATGTAACTGAAGAATAAGGAGGAAATATGGCGGGATTAATAAATAGTATAAGAAAAATATTTTTAAATCGAAATACTGTTACAATACTTGCTGTAATTGCGGGTGTAATAGTTTTATGGTTTTTTTATAATATGACTTTAAGTAATGCAATAAATCCTGTACGAGTTCCTGTTGCCACGAGAGAAATTTTAGCAACAGAGTTGATAACAGCAGATGATATTGAATATGTTGAAGTTAATAAAAGTTTTTTAAATAATGCTAATAATATATTAACTAATTCAGCTCAGATAATTAATTATTATGTTAATAATGGTACATCTATTTCTAAAGGTGCAATGTTTTATAAAGATCAAGTTACTACTAGAGAAGAAATTTCTAAAACAGATTTTGATAATATACCGGATGGTTATACTATATACTGGTTAAACGTTGATAATAAATCAACTTATGCAAATTCAATTTATCCTGGGGATAAAATTGATTTGTGGATAACAGGAAGTGATCCACAAACTAAAACTATTATCTATGATGAATTTATAAATAGTATTGATGTTTTAGAAGTAAAAGATTCTGATGGATTGAATGTATTTGATGATGCAGAAAATAGAACTCCTGCATGGTTATCTTTTGCTGTTACTGATGAAATGAATACATATTTAAGAGTATTAGATAGATCTAATTTTGAAATTATACCTGTTCCAAGAAATAAAATGTATACAGTAGAAGGAAAAGAAGTAAGTTATTCTAATGATAATTTAACAAAATTAGTTGAAAGTTTATACCAACCGGTTTATTAAGAATTAAAAGAGGTGAAGCATAGTGAATGATGCAATATTTTCTCAAATTGATTTTGGACCTTTAAAAGAGTTTTTAGAAGAA
>CALVIZ010000040.1 GCA_944331865.1 uncultured Bacilli bacterium
TATAAGTATACTATTATTGATTATGGTTATAGATTTGGTGGTATAGAAACTTTATTTAAAAATCAAAAATCTAATGGCTTTTATATTGAAGCAGTTAATAATGCTGCTGAAAAATCATTTACTACTATGTATACTTTAGTTTGTACATCCATTCTTTTTCTTACTATCCTTGGTTGTGATTACTCTAAAAACACAAGATGTTATAAAAATACTAAAATTGAAACTCACAAAACATATAAAAAGAAAGGTAAAATTAGAGTTATGTCCTTATTTCAAACTGGCTTAACCCTATTTAAACAAGCCATTAATTCTTTTAAATATATTAGAATTTCATTTAGATTTATTTTATATGACATATAGTTCCAATACATCTCTATTACTTATCATAAAAATCTTTTTTGCGTGATATAAATTTCATTAATATCATTTTTAATTGCTTTAAGAGTATTGATAATACGCAAAAATAGGGTAAATCGTTCACTATTGGGCGAACTTCTTACCCTATTTTTTATCGATTTCACCGATGTTTTTTCAAAACTGTCCGTTAGTCAGGCAATGCGATATGGATGATTATTCGTTCCATCTCCAGAGATCAATTTTACATTTGGTTTTAAATAAAATGTAGGTCTTACACTAAAAGGAGTAGAATCAATAACCAGACAATTCATAATTGAGTTACCACAAAAAAAATAACTAACAGGGTAATTTCTAAAATCATCGGGAACCCTAATATTAAAAGGTGTAATCGATAACTCAGGATTAGAATATACTAACCAATTATTCGAATTTGCATCATATTTTTGTATTGATTTTTCCCAATTGCTAGGATCTGCAGCAAAGCCAAATTCATTTAAATACAACATACCAACTTTCCCCAAGATACTATTATTATAATTCCTTTCTTGGGTATATTCCAAACTAAATATCTCTTTACTGTTATAAACGTTTACATACTCATCTGAAAACATATATTTTCCCGCATACCACTCGCTATTATCTATCATATCAGCAAAACTACCTAAACTATTTAAATATGTTCCATTTAATATATCGATGTTTAAAGAACTAGTTTCCCAATCTCCGCTCGTATCGTTAGTAACCCCTCCATAATAATATGAACCTATATCACTATTTTTTATAAGCTTAACCCTAGGCCCAAACACTCCAATTATTCTATATAAGTTATCTGCTGGGCAAATTGTTTCATCACTTCCAAAACATACATAGTTATCGGGATTTGTTCCAGCATAACGATAACTTCTATCTTGCGCACTATAAGCAAGATTATCATCGTGATAATATAAACCATTACTTTCATCACTATTGCTGATAATATCACAAGATAAAGTATTAGTTTCGCATAAGCCATAATACAATGTTGATGCTTCAATTTCTTTTTGTAAAATAATTTGATCATTATCATCGTATAACATCGCTCGAATCCGATACCTATTGCTATCCGATATTTCGACATAATTATTAAGGGATATATCAAATTCAGCTTCATTACTATATGGAATGACAAAATCACCTAAATCCTCATCATCGTTACTAGGGTTTCCAATTTTTGCAACATTAAATACAATTTGATTAACCATTTGAATATCACCTGTTAATGTTGCTCCTATGATAATATTATCTTCAGTAACTTCTTTTGTAATTAAATTTAGTTCAATTTCAGAATTTATTTTGTCAAAATATACATAACATTTATCAGAAACTGAGGTTGATAAAACTACTCTTCTATATTCATCTTCCCAAGCAAGTATACTACCATTTTCACATCTTGATAATGTTTCATTAAATACATAACCATCCTGTGGCCATGTGCTAGCAGAAGACTTTTTATAAGTTCCATAATCTTGTTCTAACATTAAAGTTAAAAAGCCATTTGTATTTACATTTGGTTTTGTTTTATTACTTTCTTCTTTTGTTTTAGGAACAATTAAGTATATTCCTATTACTAATATTATAAATGTACTAAATATTATTAAATTCCTTTTTTTATTTTTCATATTAATCCTTTCTACTATATATTAACAAAATGGCTTTAAATTTATTGTCGGTTATAGTATTATACATTAAAATTTTACAACAAATGTGTTCATTAGTCAACACATCTGTTGTAAATGATGCTATAAAAAAAATGGTGATTTTATGTATTATACTGAAAGGATACAATGGATAAGAGATTGTAAAAATATTACACAAAAAGAAATTGCTGATTATTTAGGAATTAAACAACAACAATATGCTAGATATGAAAAAGGTATTAATGTTATGCCAATTACTTATTTACCTAAAATATGTATTTATCTAAACATTTCTGCTGATTATATATTAGGACTTACCGATGAGGAATTAGTTTGTCCTAAAAATAAAACTAGGATTGTTTCCTAGTTTTATAATGCTTTAATTTCTCTTTTAGTTTTATTTATTTTGTTTTCAATACTTACTCTTTGTACAATAAATAACATTCCAATTATATTTACTGTAAATGATCCACCATAACTAAGAAGTGGAAGTGGTACTCCTGTTAGGGGTATTAATGCTAAAATACCTAATAAATTAACTAAAATATGTAATGTTAAAAACCAAAATGTTCCATATGCTAAAACTGAACATCGTAAATTTTCAGAGTTTTTAGCTATTTTTAAAATACGATATAGCATAAACATATATCCAAAAATTACTAATATTCCTACTAATAAACCTAATTCCTCAACTATTATAGGAAAGATAAAATCCGTGTGAGACTCAGGTAAATATAAATATTTTTGGGTTGAATTACCTAAACCTACCCCAAATAAACCACCATTGTTTATTGCTATAAAGCCATTACATACTTGATAACCGGTTGTTTCTGTATACCTACTACAAGGATTTTGAAATGTAAAACGATCAATTTGCATACTATTTAAAATATCATTACCAGAATATATTACTAATACTACTATTAATAAAAATGCTACTGCTAATATTTTTAAAAATTTTAATAATTGGTTTTTAACTAAAGGTATGCTTATAAATGTTAAAAATACAATACCACATATTATTGCTGCACTACCTAAATCTGGTTGCATTATTACTAAACCTGTAATTATTGCACACATACCTAAAGGCATTAAATATGTATAAATATTTTTAACTTTTTTAATATATAAATTATCATAAAATACTGCTGAAAATATAATTAAAATAGATTTAGCAAATTCACTAGGTTGTAAACTGAAAAAACCAAAATCAAACCAACTTTGAGCATGATTAGTTACTTTTCCTTTTATAAATAATAATACTAATGATAATATAATTATTATTATTAAAGGCCATGATAATGCTTTATATGTTCTTGTAGGGAGTCTTAATATTAAAGTAAAACCAACAAATAAAGCTACTGATACAAATAAGGCTTGCCTTATAAAAAAATGATATGGTGCATATCCGTACCTTACTACACTTGAAACACTTGATGCACTATATATCATTACTAAACCAAGTACTATAAATATTAACATTACTAATAATAATGGGATATCAACTTTTGCTAGTAATTTTCGCATATTCTATTCTCCTATTAATTATATTTTAGCACATTTAATATTTTTTTTAATAAAAATTATAAAATTTAGGTAATTTTAATGTCAAAAAAGAGTAATTAGTAATAAATTATAATAGATACAAAAAGGAGGTATATATATGTATTACTATGGAAATAACGGTTACTACGGTGGGGGATACCAAAGTCCTTGCTATGGTGGATATGCCGGATATACAAGTGGTTATGGAATTGGTGGAGCAATATGGATAGTATTATTCATCTTACTTGTAATCATTTTAGGTGCCGGTTGGAGTTTTAATAATCACAATAATTAATAAATAAGGAAACTACATATTAGTTTCTTTTTTTATATTATTTTGCTTTTTCTTTCATAATTTGTTAAAATAGGTCTAGGTGATTTTTTATGGAACTTCCAAAAATTAAAATCTATGAAGAAAATAGTAAAATTTTACATCAAAAAAGTAGTGAAGTTACTTTTCCTTTAAGTGATGAAGATAAATTATTAGCTTATGATACAATAAAATATTTGAAAATGAGTCAAGATGAAGAAATTGCTGAAAAATATAATTTAAGAGCAGGTATGGGAATGGCTTTTGTTCAAATGGGTAAATTAAAAAGAATTTTTGTAATTGCTAATGAATTAGAAGATAAAACTTTTGAAGAATATATAGTTATTAATCCTAAAATAATAAGTCAAAGTGAAGAATTAATATATGTTGGTGAAGGTGAAGGTTGCTTAAGTGTAAATAGACCAGTTGAAGGTATTGTGCCAAGACATGCTAGAATTACTGTAACATATTATGATGAAAATGGTAAGCAAAAGACTATTAGAGCTAGAGAAGAATTAGCAATAGCCTTTCAACATGAGATTGATCATTTAAATGGTATTTTATTTACCGATAAAATAGATCCTAATGATCCTTATAAAGATTATGAAAAAATGCGAGAAATTTAAAAGCCCTAATTTATTAGGACTTTTATTATGCTTAATTTTCTAATTTAGCACTTACTATTTTGCTTACTCCACTTTCTTGCATTGTTATACCATATAATAAATCAGCATATTCCATCATTCTTTTTTTATGTGTTATTATTATAAATTGGGTATTCTTTTTTTCTTTAACTAGGAATTTACCAAACATGTCAACATTGACTTCATCAAGAGCTGCTTCGGCTTCATCTAATATTACAAATGGTGCTGGTTTTACTTTTAAAATTGCAAATAGTAAGCAAATGGCTGTTAATGCTTTTTCACCACCACTTAATAATACTGGAGAATTAATTTTTTTGCCTGGAGGTATAGCAATAATTTCAATTCCTGTTTCTAATATATCATCTGGATTACTTAATCTTAATTCACCATTTCCTCCTTTAAACATTATCTTAAATATATTTGTAAACTCTTCTTTAATTTTATTAAAGGATTCTCGAAACTTTTTAATCATTATTTCATCCATTTGTTTAATTATTTCTTTTAATTCACTGCTTGAGTTTTCTAAATCATCTTTTTGACTTTTTAAAAATTCGTATCTTGTATTTAATCTTTCATACTCTTTAATTGAGCCAGTATTTACTTCTCCTAAAGTGTTTAATTCTTTTTTTAATTTATTTACTTTTTCTCTAGCTAAATTAATTTCAATTTCTAAATTATAATTTAAACTTGCATATTCATAGGTTAAATTGTATTCTTCACTTAAATTATTTAATAAATTATCTAATTTAACTTCAATCTTACCCATTTTTATTTCATTATCCTTTAATTCATTATTAATTATGTTGTAATTACTATTTGCTAATTTTTGTTTATGCTCTAAATCATTTATTTCATCATTTAAATCACTTTTTGCCTTACTATAATTCTTTATATCTTTTTCTATTATGTCTTTTTCTTTAACTAATTCATTTATATCTTCCATTAATTTAACTAAATATTTGTTAGATTTGTTATTTAATATATCATTTAATCCATTTACTTCACTATTTATATTTTTAAATTCTTCATTACTTCTACTTAAATTTGTCTTTTTATTAAATAGTTCATCGTTTAATAATATAACATATTTATTTATTACATTTTCTTTTTCCTCTAATTCTAAAATATCTTTATCATAGTTATTTAATTCATTATTTAATGTCTCACTATTTATTTTTATTATGTTTAATTCTTCTTTTAGTTTGTTTAGTTCATTTTTTTCATTTAACATACTATTTTTTTTGCTAGTACCACCAGCAATAGACCCACCAGCATATTGAACTTCACCATCTAAAGAAACAATTTTATATTTATAATCTATTAATTTGCCACATGCATTTAATGTTCGAGCATTGTCTACTACTATTACTTGTCCTAGTTCTTTATCTATAACATTTTTGTATTGATAATCATACTCTACTAAGTCAGAAAAAACACCAATAAATCCTTTTATGTTTCTTATGTTATCTATTACTTCTTTGTTTATATATTTGGGTTTAATTATATTTAATGGATAAAATGTTGCTCTTCCTAATTTTCGTTCTTTTAAGTAATCAATTGCTGATATTGCATAGTCTTCATTATCTACTACTAAATAATTACTAGCTCCCCCTAAAGCTACATCTAATGCAATTAAGTATTTATCATCTACATTTATTAGCTTGCCTATGGTATTATGTATTCCTTTAAGTCTTGGATTATTTAATATGTTTCTTACTGCTAATGGTGTATTTTCATAATTGTTAATGTTGTTTTCTAAAATCGTTATTTTGTTTTCCCATAAATATATTTTTTTGCTTTCTTCCATTAATTTATTATATGTAGTGCTTCTTTTTACTTTAATTACTAGTAGTTTGTTTTTCACTTCTTCTAATTTCTCTAATTCTGTTTTGACATTAATCTCTATATCTGCTACTTCTTTTTGTAATATGGCTATGCTTTTTTCTAAACTTAATTCTTTTTCTTTTAAAGTTATAATATTATTATCAATTGTCTTTTTATCTAATTCATATTTTTGTCTTTCTAATGTTATCTTTTTTTCACTTTCTAACTCATTTATTTTTGATTGCTTTTCTAATAGTTTTTCTCTTAATTCTGTTATTTTGTCTTCTAATGTTATATTTTCCAATTTTAATTTATCAAGTTTTGAAAATGTTGTATCTTTATTTATCGTTCCTATTTTTTCTTTTAATATTTCTACCTTACTTTTAGTATTTTGATATTCACTGTTTAACTCTGTTATATCATTTACAAGTAATGCTATATCTGTATTTTCTAATTCTTCTTTTATTGCAATATACTTTTTGGCAACTTTGCTTTGTTCTTCTAATGGTTTTAATGTTTGCATTAGTTCATTAATTATTAAATCTATTCTTGTTAAGTTTTCTTCAGTTTTTTCTAATTTTCTTAAACTTTCTTCTTTTCTTTTTTTGTATTTTAATACTCCTGCAGCACTTTCAAATATTACTCTTCGATCTGTAGATTTACCATTAACTATATCTGTTACATTGCCTTGAGATATGATGTTAAAGGCTTGATTGCCTGCTCCAGAATCTATAAATAAATCAAATATGTCTTTTAAACGTACTCTAGTATTATTAATAAAATATTCGTTTTCACCAGTGTTATATACCACCCTTTTTATTTCTATTTCTTCAAATTCACTATTTAAGGCTTTGTCAGAATTGTCAAATGTTAAAGCTACCATTGCCCTTTTTTGAGCATCCCTTGATTCACTACCATTAAATATAACATCACTCATAGAATTTGAACCACGAAGTGATTTAACCGATTGTTCACCTAAAACCCATCTTACTGCATCAACTATATTACTCTTACCACTACCATTTGGTCCAACTATACCAGTTATTCCAGGATTTATTTCTAAGTCTAGTTTGTCTGCAAAAGACTTAAAACCTTGAGCTTTTATACTTTTTAAAAACATTATATCACCTGCAACTTTTGTTATAAGCATCTAATGCTGCTAATTGTTCTGCTTCTTTTTTGCTGTTTCCCTTTCCTCTTCCAAATATTATTTCATCTACTTTTACGACTACCTCAAAGACCTTTTTATGATTTTTTTCATATTCATTTATCACTTCATAGGTCACTGATTTTTTATCAGTTTGTACTAGTTCCTGTAACTTTGTTTTATAATCTATGTTAAAATCTATCTTTTTGTCTATATATGGGATTATTATTGCATCAATATATTTTTTTACAACTTCAAAACCTTGATCTAAATATATTGCCCCTACAACTGCTTCAAAGACATCTGCTATAATTGTATCATTTAAATTGTTCATTTGACCATGTCCTAATCTTATATGCTTATCTATGCCTATTTCTTTAGCATAAGTTGCTAATGCTTTTTCACAAACATAACTTGCTCGCATTTTGGTCATTTGGCCTTCTTTAAATTTGGTATTTAAATAAAAATATTCACTTGTTACTAGTTCTAATACTGCATCTCCTAAATATTCTAATCTTTCATAATTAAGTACTCCTTTATGCTCATTTGAATAACTACTATGAGTAAGTGCTGTTTGCAAAATTTCTTTATCATTAATTTTAATATTAAATCTTTCTAAAAAATCCATTATATCAAATCCATTCTTCAATTATTATAGCAAATTTTAAAGAGTTTGGATAGCCTAAAAAATAATTTACAAAAATAAAAATTTATAGTAAAATTTTATTGGGTGATAAGTTTGAAAAAATTATGTATTTATTTAATTCGCGCTTATCAAGTTACTCCGTTACATAGTCATTCTATGTGTCGTTTTACACCAACTTGTAGTGAATATATGATTCAGGCTATTGAGATGTATGGAGTATTAAAAGGAATATCTTTAGGAATAAAAAGGATTTTAAAATGCCACCCTAATGGGGCATTTGGATATGATCCAGTTAGGAGTGAAAATAATAAATGAAAAATTTATTTAAAATTATATTGGGATTTTTAGTTTTTTTTATAATTACTGGTTGTAGTTTAACAAAAGATAGTTTGGAAGATGCTACAATTTATACTACTGTTTATCCAATTGAATATCTTACTAAAACATTATATAGTGATTACTCTACTATAAAATCAATTTATCCAAGTGGTGCTGATATAAGTAATTATACTTTAACTGATAAACAAATTAAAGAATATGCTAAAGGTGACTTGTTTATATATAATGGTTTAGGCAATGAAAAAAATATTGCCAAAGATCTAATTAATAAAAATGATAATTTATTAATTATTGATGTATCTAATGGTTTGAATTATGAATATGGAATTGAAGAATTATGGATGAGTCCTAATAATTATTTGATGCTTGCTAAAAATATTAAAGATTATTTGACAGAATATCTAGAAAGCAAAACTATTATTGATTATGTAAATAAACAATATGATGCTTTGGCTCAAGATTTATCTATTAAAGATGCTGATTTAAGAGCTATCGGTAAAGAAGCCGATAGTAAAGGAACTAATACTTTAGTTGTTAGCGATAATGTTTTTAAATTTTTAGAAAATTATGGCTTTAATGTTATTTCTTTAGATGAAGATACTTTAACTGAAAGCTCTTATAATAATATTGTCGATGAATTTAAAAAAGAAAATTATAATACTATATTTGTTTTAGATAATAATTATACTGAAAAAATTAATAGCATTATTGAAGAATATAAAATCAATACTATTGATGTATATTCTATGTTAACTTATGATGAAAATAATTATGATTGCTTAAACAACTTACAAAATTTTATTGATAATATTAGAAATTTAACATTAGCAGATTGACATTAAACTACTTTTATATTAAAATATATAAGTAGCTTATGGAGTAGTACTCAAGAGGCTGAAGAGGGATCCCTGCTAAGGATTTAGGTCGACGAATGTTGGCGCGGAGGTTCAAATCCTCTCTACTCCGCCATAAATAAAATTAATCTCTTTTTAGAGATTTTTTTGTGAAAAAAATTAGTAAAAATAAAAAGCCCAATAATGGACTTTATTTTTAAATTGGTGACCCGTACGGGATTTGAACCCATGAATGCATGCGTGAAAGGCATGTGTGTTCAACCGCTTCACCAACGGGCCAAAAATATGGTGGGCTTGGGGGGACTTGAACCTCCGACCTCACGCTTATCAGGCGTGCGCTCTAACCAGCTGAGCTACAAGCCCA
>CALVIZ010000041.1 GCA_944331865.1 uncultured Bacilli bacterium
AAGTAATTTCTTTAATTCAACGACTAACTGCACATCATAAAGAAAACGTGCAGTTAAAATTTTATTTAATGAATATACATTAATATATTTAATTTTTTAAAATTTTTGGTATAATTTCTTTCTTCTTTTGCCACTTCTTTCACCTCACAACTATTATTACATAAATTTGTTATTTAAACAAGTTTTATTTTATTGTTTATAAATATGAATTTGTTTTATTTAAAAAATCAAAAAGACATGTTATTATTTAATGGGAGTATTTATGAAAAAACTGAAAATATGAGTATTATAGATATAGTTTTGGTAATGTCTGATGGTAATCCTGGAGCAATGCAAATTGTTATAGAAATGCTTAATGATCCTCGGGGATTATTAGATATTCTTCTTTGTGATTCCCTTGACATAAGAGGTTTAAAACTTTATGGTTTAAAAAATGATTACTGTAAAAAAAATAATGATAAATTTAATCGCACTTTAATGATGTTAAGATGTGGAATATTCTCTGATGAAGAAATTCAAAGTAATTTAAATTTACCATATTCCATACCATTTATTGATGATGATATTGAAATTGAAGGAATTCCACCTTATGGAAAAGACTTTGGTCCTAGAGATGAAAAGTGGGCAGAATTTTGTCAAAAAAATAGGGAATCATTTATTCAAAAATTAAATAATGTTTTACAAACACCAAACAATTCGAGAAAAGCATAATTAAATGTAATTATGCTTTTTTGATATTTACAAATGAAAAAAAAACCACACTTTGGGTTTTATTATTTAAATGGTGGCTCGTTTGGGATTCGAACCCAAGACCCTTTGATTAAAAGTCAAATGCTCTACCTACTGAGCTAACGAACCAATATATAAAAAAATAAATGGCTGCCTCGGCTGGGTTCGAACCAGCGGAATGTCAGAGTCAAAGTCTGATGCCTTACCACTTGGCTACGAGGCAATAAAAATGGTGGGGAGACGTGGATTTGAACCACGGAACCCGAAGGAACAGATTTCTTTACCACTATAGTTTTCACTACCACCATGTGTTTGTGGTCTGGACTTTCTCTTAACCATATCAATAAATGATTTAGGCTCATCGTATAAAGTCTCTACACTCGGTCTTTCAACCTAGCTCGGGATTGACATATAAATTATTATTTACTTAGTTTTCCCCGAATTAGCGATGTCCACCTTTAATGTTTCCAATAAAGGGTGCAATTAGAAGATATTTTATATCTCCAGATCAAGATCACAGTCTGCCGCGTTTGACCACTTCGCTATCTCCCCAAAAATGGTGCCGACAGAGAGAGTCGAACTCCCAACCTACTGATTCATACTACTATAGTTTTCACTACCATTTTCATGTTTGTAGTCTGGACTTTCTCTTAACCATATCAATAAATGATTTAGGTTCATCGTATAAAGTCTCTACACTCGGTCTTTCAACCTAGCTCGGGATTGTCATATTAACTGTAAATTTTCCTATTCTTTCGTCCCTTTCCAATATTAGCACCTTTATAAGTTGATGTTAATGAATGACCGTTAGGACATAATATTAGTAAATTAGATTCATCATTGTTCAAATAGTTACCATCGATATGTTCTATTTCTAAAGGAAGCATACCTGTATAAGGATTTCTCTCTCCCCAACCACATTTACTACATTTATAATTATATTTATTTAATAAATATCGTCTAATGTGATTTGAAATTTGATACTGTCCACGCAATCCGTTATGTAAGCCCATTTTCCATTTATAAATAAAATTTTTGTATTCATATTCTTTTGGCAATGGTTATTACAGTAATGCTTATTACGATTTAATGGTTTACCACAATTTTTACAATACATAAATCTCCATACAGTCAACTTAGAGTTCCCCGAATTAGCGATGTCCACCTTTAATGTTTCCAATAAAGGGTGCAAGATAGTTCAAGCGACTTTCGTCTCTATCCCACAAGTCAGTTGCGCTGCCAGTTACGCTATGTCGGCATAAATTATGGTGGGCGCTATAGGACTCGAACCTATGACCCCCTGCTTGTAAGGCAGGTGCTCTAACCAACTGAGCTAAGCGCCCATAATCTCCTGATGACATTTCAAATTATATCAAATCATCACGAGTTTTGCAATGCTTTTTTTGCATTTTTTAATAAATTAAGTTATTTTTTTTAGCATATGGTAATAAATGATCTTTAATTGATGTTGATATATTTACATTATCATTAAGTTTATACCAATGATAATGCAATATTTCTTCATTCGGTGTAAGTTCTACATCTATTTTTTTATGACATATATACAAAGTCATCTCTATTATTTTATTCGGATCACTTGCTGCATGTTCTTTAAAAGTAAAAAGTTCTTCTAAATCATGTTCGGAAATTTGAAAATTATTATGTATTTCTTCACTAACTTCCCTTATTGCAGCATCAATTAATGTTTCATTTGCTTCTACTTTTCCACCTATTAAGGTCCATGAGTTGGTTTTACTACTTTTGTGAGATTGTACAATTAATAATTTGCCATCTTCAATAAATGCTATTCCTACTACTTTTTGTATCATAATAAATCACCTTTATTATATTCATCATTAGTATAAATCTTAGTTAAATTTCGATTTAATACACTCATTAAATAATATCTATTTGTTTTTAAAAGAGTTAAAAAATCATATATATCTCTTTCTTCATTTACTATGTATACTTTATCAAAAATATTTATGTTACTACCACTTACAATTATATAATCAATTTCATCTGCAATTATATCCCTTTTAAAACCATTTATTCCTACATATTTAATTGCTTTAGTAATCCCATCTTTGTGTCCTATAGGAATTATTGCAATATCTAAGTCTTCTTTAGCAATAAATTTACGCCCTATTAATTCCCCCTTTTTTACTTTTCCTACTTGCATTACTTCACTAGTTATTGAAAAAATTAGTTTTAAATCTATGTTAGGAAATTCTAAATCACCATATTTTTTTTCAATATTTTTTATTTTCCAATTGGTAAATATGTTTTCATTTATGTTTTCTTCTATACCAAATAATGCTAAATCAAATCTTATTCCATTAATATAATCTAATTTTTTGTGATACATTAATGGCTCATTTAAATGAACTATTAAATCTTCTTTTAAATATTCATTAATCAAAGAATAAAAGTTATTAACTTGGTGATAATAATATTCATCTTCAACTCCAATAGATGTTAAATCACTGTAAAACCCTTCTAATAAAAGATGCTTATTATTATTTATAATTTGGATTATTTCTTTTAATTCTTTTTTACTACTAATTCCTAGTTTATTTGAACCATTATCAATTAAGATTTGTACTTTTAAATCGTCTTTTAATTTTAATTCATTAACTTTCTTTAAATATTTTATACTAGAAATTGTTATTGATATATTATTGTTTATAGCATCATATATTTCTTCAATGTCTATAAAATAATTAACTAGTATATTTATTTGTTGATTATATTTTCTAATATCTAATGCATCTTTTAATGAACCAACATATACATAATTAATATTGGCTTTTACTAGAGCATTTACTATCTCTAATCCCATGCCATAAGCATTATCCTTTAAATTGGCAAATTTATATTTATAATCATTGTAACTATCAACTAATATTTTGGTGTTATTATATAATTTTTTTAAATCTATTTCTAATAATGTTTTAAACTTCATTTTCTACCTCATAAATATTATATCATTTATTTTTAATTATTTGAAGAAAACTCATTGCTTATATTTATTTTTTTATTTATAATACATATATGAATTTAGATAAATATCAACTAGATGCCGTAGAATCTTTAACTAATACTTTGCTTATCGCTGGTGCTGGCGCTGGTAAAACATTTACTATTGTTAAAAAAATAGATTATTTAATAAACAATAATATTTGTAAGGAAAACGAAATATTAGTTATCTCTTTTACTAATAAAAGTGTTAATGATTTAAAAAAGAAAATTAGTTATAATGTCGATGTTTTTACTTTTCATAAATTAGCTATGAATATTTTAAATAATTACCATATTTCCTATAAAATAGCAAATGATGATTATTTAAAATATATGACTAATGAATTTTTTTGTAGTTTGGATGATTTTGATATGCAAAAAGAAATACTTAGTTATTTTAATGAAACTAATTATCAATATTTTTTAAATAGTTATAAATATCAAGAATTTATTAAATTAATTATTAGTATTTTAAAAATATATAAAACTAATAATTGTACTAAAATAGATTTAATGAAATGTTATAAACAAGATAAATTTTTAAGTAAATATCTATATATTATAAAAAATATATATGATAATGAATTAAAAGCTAGTAATTTAATGGATTTTGATGATTTAATAATTAATGCAACTAATACTTTAAATGGTTTTTATAAATATAAATATATTATTATTGATGAATTTCAAGATACTTCTAAAATTAGATTTAATTTAATTAATAAATTATTAACACTTAATAAGGCTATTATTTTTGCCGTTGGAGATGATTATCAGTCTATTTATCACTTCTCCGGCTGTGATATAAATTTGTTTTGGGATTTTAAAAAATTAGTCCCTAATTCAAAAATTTTAAAATTAAAATATACTTATCGAAATAGTCAAGAATTAATTAATGTTGCTTCAAAATTTATAATGAAAAATAAAAAACAATTAGAAAAAGATTTAATTAGTAATAAACATATTAATAACCCAATTGAATGTATCTATTATATAAATCCTAAAAAAAGTTTTGCTAAATTATATAATAAAGTAAAAAAAATTAATGAAGATGTTTTAGTGTTAGGAAGAAATAATTTTGATATTAATAGATTTTGTGATTTTCCAGTTAAATATTTAACAGTGCATTCTGCTAAAGGGTTGGAAGCTGAAAATGTAATTATTATTAATATGACTAATGATATATATGGTTTTCCAAATAAAATAATCAATAATAAATTAATTGAGGAACTACATCCTAGTGATAAAAATATTTTATATGCTGAAGAAAGAAGGTTGTTTTACGTTGCTTTAACTAGAACTAAGAATAAAGTTTATATTTTAGTTCCACTGGTTAATAAGTCTTGTTTTATTAAAGAATTAAAAAAAATGATTAAATAATTAATCACTTTTTACTTATTAATTTCAACAAATCGATATTTTTGCTTTATTTCGGGATATTTATCTTTGTCTACTAAACTAATAAAATCATCATAATCTCTTATCCAAATTTCTTTAGTTTCAATATTTTGATATATCACTTTTAAAGATTCATCTTCACAGTCTTTGCCAATTGCAATTAATTTATATATATGACCTTTAAAATGCTTATATAAACTATTTACTTTTACTTTTCTTTTCATCTTTTTCTTTTTTTTCAGGTTTTGGTAAACACTCTTTTCTAGATAAGTTAAGTCTTCCTTTATTGTCATAGCCTAATGATTTAACCATTATTTCATCGCCAACATTAACTATGTCGCTTGGTTTTTCTATTCGTTTATAATCAAGTTGAGATACGTGGACTAATCCTTCACATCCTGGCCAAAGTTCTACAAATACACCAAAATCTTCTACTTTAGTAATTTTTCCTGTGTATACTTTATTATCTTCTACTACTCTAACTACATCTTCTATCATTTTTTTAGTTTTAGCTATGATTGCTTTATCTGTATGATATATTATAACTCGACCATCATCTTCTAAATCTACTTTTACTGCATCTTTATCATTAACACTCTTTACATTTGATGCTTCAAGAATAATTTTAGTAATCATGTCACCACCACGACCTATAACATCTTTTATCTTATCCGGATCTATGTTAAATGTTTCAATTTTTGGTGCATACTTACTTACTTCTTTTCTTGGTTCTGCGATTGCTTTAGCCATAACTTCTAATATTTCTAAACGAGCTTTTTTAGCTTGTGCTAAAGCTTTTTTTAATATTTCTTTTGTTACTCCTTTTATTTTTATGTCCATTTGTAAGGCTGTGATCCCTTTTTTAGTTCCTGCAACTTTAAAATCCATGTCTCCCATATGGTCTTCTAGTCCTTGAATGTCAGTTAATATTGTATGTTTTTTTCCATCAGGACTAGTTATAAGTCCCATTGCTATTCCCGCTACTGGGGCTTTAATTGGTACCCCTGCTGCCATTAAACTTAAACAACCAGAACAAATTGTTGCTTGACTTGATGATCCATTACTTTCAAGTACTTCGGATACTACCCTTATTGTATATGGGAATTCTTCTTCACTTGGTATAACTTGAGCAAGTGCCCTTTCTCCTAAAGCACCATGCCCTATTTCTCTTCTTCCAGGTGATCCATATCTACCAATTTCCCCAACAGAAAATTGTGGAAAGTTATAATGTAACATAAATCTTTTAGTATCCTCAATTCCTAAACCGTCAAGAATTTGATGTTCACCTATTGCCCCAAGAGTTGTTGTTGCTAATACTTGAGTTTCACCACGACTAAATAATGCTGAGCCATGAGTGCGAGATAAAATGTCTATTCCTGCATAAAGTGGTCTTATTTCATCCATTTTTCTACCATCTGGGCGAATATGTTTTTCAGTAATTAATCTTCTTACTTCCCCAGCTTCAATCATTACTAATACTTTATTTACTTGTGCTATTTTTTTGTCAAATTCTTCATCATTTTCATAAACTTCTTTAAAATGTTCTACTGTGTTTTCTTTTACTTCATCAATTTTAGCATATTTTTCAAGTTTATCTTTAATTTGAATTGCTTTTAACATGTCTTTGGTTGCATACTCTTTAACACTTTCTTCTAATTCTTTGTCGATTTCAGCTTTTTCTAATTCAATCTTTTCAACACCAATTTCAGCAATTATTTTTTCTTCAAATTCACATAATATTTTAATGTTATCATGAGCAAACATTAATGCATCAAGCATTATATCTTCACTTAATTCTTTTGCCCCGGCTTCTACCATACAAATTGCTTCTTTTGTTCCAGCTACAGTTAAATTTAAGTCACTCATTTCTACTTCTTCTGCTGTAGGATTTATAATAAATTTACCATCAATACGGCCTACTATTACACCTGCTACTGGACCGTCAAATGGAATATTACTTATTCCTAAACATAATGAAGAACCAAATAGAGCTGTTATTTCTGGAGAATTATCTTGATCAACTGATAAAACTGTATTTATAACTTGTATTTCATTACGTAAGTTTTCATCAAACATTGGTCTAATTGGTCGATCTATTAATCTGGCAGCTAATGTTGCAGCATCACTTGGTCTTCCTTCTCTTTTGATAAATCCTCCTGGAATTTTACCTACCGAATATAACCTTTCTTGATATAAAACTTGTAGTGGAAAAAAATCTTGACTTACCATTGTTTTTCCCATTACACATACTGATAATACGGCTGTATCACCATAACGAACTAAAACTGAGCCATTAGTTTGTTTGGCTAATTCTCCAGCTTCAACTATTATTTCTCTTCCATTAAAATCTAATTTAAAAACTTTCTTCATAATACCTCTTTTCTAAAAATAAAAAGACACTAAAAATAAGTGCCTTTATTACTTTCTTAAATTTAATTTTTTGATTAATTCACGATAACTTACTACATCGTTTTTCTTTAAATAATCAAGTAATTTCTTACGACGACCAACTTTCATAAGTAAGCCTCTTTTAGAATGATAATCGTGTTTGTGTTCTTTTAAATGTTCAGTTAAATTATTAATTTCATTTGTTAATAATGCTATTTGAACTTCTGTTGATCCTACATCATTCTTACTTTTAGCATATTCTTTGATTATTTTTGCTTTTTCTTCTTTATTTAAAGCCATAATATCCTCCTTACTCACATAATTGGTTAAAACTGAATTAGTGTTGGAGTAACATCTAACTAAGTAATAACTTCTATTTATATTATATTTTAAAACTCACACTATTTCAAGTAATTATTTTAAAGAATTAATTAATTCTTCTTTTTTCATTGTAGAATAACCTTTTACCCCTTTTTCTTTAGCTAAATTTTTTAATTCAGTTAATGTTTTAGTTGTTAAATCTTCTTTTACTTCCTTTTTAGCTACTTTATTTTCTTTATTTTCAGTTTTTACTTCTTTATTTTCTGTTTTAGGTTGTTCTTTTTTTACTACTGCTGGTTTAATTACTTCACCATTTAAAGCTTTTTTAGCAGTTTCTACTAATGCACTAAAACTTTTAGCATCATCTATTGCCATTTCTGATAACATTTTTCTATTAATTGTTATTCCTGCTTTTGTTAAACCATTTATAAATTTTGAATAACTTATGTCATTTTCACGACATGCTGCATTAATTCTAGTTATCCATAATTTTCTGAAATTTCTTTTGTTTTGCTTTCTATCACGATATGCATATTCGCCACTGTGGAATAATTGTTCTTGGGCAGTTTTATATAATCTGTGTTTGCTGCCAAAGTATCCTTTTGCTTCTTTTAAAACTTTTCTTCTTCTGTTTTTAGATACATTTCCACCTTTAACTCTTGCCATTTGCTATTCACCTCAATTCTAGATAACAGATTTTAATCTGTTTCTATCTCCTTTGCTTAATGTTCCTTTGTTTCTTCTTTGTCTAACTTCTTTTGCTGAGTCTTTTCCTGTTTTATGGTTACTTCCACTTTTCATATAAGTAAGTTCGCCATTTTTCTTTTTCTTGAATACTTTTGCACTTGATTTGTGTGTTTTTTGTTTACTTTTTGCCATCTTATTTCTTCCCTTCTTTATTTTTTGGTGCTAAAATCATAGCCATTTGTCTACCATCTAGCTTTGGTTCTAATTCTATTGTTGATACTTCTTTTAAAGCATCTGCAAATTTTAATAACACTTCTTGCCCTTGTTCTGGTCTAGCCATCTGACGACCTTTAAACCTAATAAATGCCCTTATTTTATGTCCTCTTTCTAAATAACTTTGAGCATTTCTTCTTCTGGTTTCAAAATCATTTACATCAATTGTTACTGAAAGACGATATTCTTTCATATCTTTATTAGCTTCCCTTTGTTTCTTTTGAGTCTCTTTAAGTTTCTTTTGCTTTTCATAACGGTATTTGTTATAATCCATTATCTTTGCTACTGCTGGGGTTGATGTTGCACTCATTAATACTAAATCTAAGCCAGCATAGTTAGCTAATGTTAAAGCATCTTCTAACTTCTTTACTCCCATTTTTTCCCCATTGGGACCTATTACCATTAACTCCGGCAATTTAATGTTTTCATTAATTTGCATTTCACTATTATTTGCTATTTTAAGCACCTCCATACATTAAAAAATGAATACATATTTGTATCCATTTAAAAACCATTTCAATATCTTTTAAATATTTAGGCCTTTTACCCATTACTACTTGTAATCAGGTGGATACAAATCGCTTTCCTTTTTTAATAACATCACTAGTTTACAATATTATTTTATGCTTGTCAATAATAAATTTACATTTCATTAAATAAAATTTTAACTGCACGTTTTCTTTATGATGTGCAGTTAGTCGTTGAATTAAAGAAATTACTTACAG
>CALVIZ010000042.1 GCA_944331865.1 uncultured Bacilli bacterium
TTTTTTGATTATTTAAAGGGCTTTCTTGAAATTTATATGTGTTGCTGTATTGACACCAAGATTACAAGAATTTTCTACTACTTCTAAATATGTTTGGTTACCATGTCCTCCATGTTTCCAACAATGTAGTGTTGCTCCATCTACTGTTATTGCCCCACTATCGGTAAATCTATCTTCAAATATATTTACTAATCCTTCTTCAATTGCTGATGAAAGAGTAATAATTTTAAAAGTTGAACCCGGTTCAAAAGTCATCCATATTGGTAAATTTCTGTTAATTACTTCTGTAGAATAACTTTGATAATCATTTGAGTTAAAATTTGGTCGACTGGCCATTGCTAATATTTCTCCAGTATTAGGATCCATTGCGATAGCTATAGCACTATCTGCATCATATTTGCTTATTGCATTATCTAATTCATTTTCAACTGCTTGTTGTAATCTTATATCAATTGTTAGTTGTAAAGTTATCCCACTAGTAGGGGATTCATATATTTCTGCAAGTTCTAGTTTGTGTCCTTTACCATCTGAAAAATATTTTATTGACCCATCTTCTCCAGTTAAATAGTCATTATAGTATAATTCTAGTCCCGATAAGCCTTGATTATCTATTCCAACATAGCCTAAAACATGACTGAGTAATGTATCATATGGATAGTATCTTTTTGATTCTTTAACTAAATAAACGCCATCGATATTAAGAGAATCTATTGCTTCTGCTGTTTCATAATCTAATTGTCTTCCTTCTGGGTGGACTCTTTCTATTGATGTTTTTTTTGATAGATGACCTAGCATATCTTCATAACTACAATTTAGTATTTCACTTATTTTTTTAGCAGCATCTTCTTTGTCTTCAATTTGATTTGGTATAACTACAAGGGATGTAGTAGTAATATTAGTTGCTAAAACTTCACCATTTCGATCGATTATTTCACCACGATCGGCTGAAATAGGTAATTCTCTACTCCAAAGAGATTCTGCTAAATTACTTAATTTTTCATAAGCAAACACTTGAATATAAAAAACTCGGCCTATAGCTATAATTAATATAATTATTACTATTAAAAATACATATCTTATTCTGGTGTGTATTTCATTAAAAAACATAGTTATCACCTTTATTAAAAAATATGATAATTATGTTAGTTTTATTATTTGTTATTGACTTCTTGAATTAATTTATTTATTTCATTTTCTAAAAAATTGATATCTTCTTGATTAGTAATACTTTGTATTTGTCCTGTGGAATCATCATATTGGCCACAATAAATATTTAGTTTATTATTTGTAAAAGACTTATCTGTGTAAACAATAAAATTTTTATTATCTTTTTTATATTTGGCAATCACTTCATATTCTTTATTATCTATTAATACTGTTTGTTTTTGCATAGTATTCATCTCTAATCACCTCTTCTAATTTATCTATAATTTTTAATGTATCATAATATTCTGACTTTACTGCATATATATTGTCATTATCATCAACATCCATAATCATATAAATATCTAAATTATCTTTTTCATCAACTTTATGGGCATCAACTTTTTTGCCATTTGCTGAATAAAAAATATAACCTTTTGGTATAGCAAATAAATATGGGTTATCAGTTGTTGCTTGTTGTAGTTTTGTAGTTTCATCACTTAATAATATTTCATCTTTTAATTCCAATAAATACTTATATGGTAAGTAAACTGGAATTGATGTATTATATGCTCCTGCAGTGTCAAGATTGATACTATCTATGTCTTGATTTGAAATATTACTATATAATACATAATATTTACCACTTTGATCTTCTTCATATCCAATCATATTTGGTAATGGTTGACTTTTGTCTAAATTATACATACTATAAAAAGTTGGTATTTTATAACATAATTCATAATAAGTTTGACCATTACTAGAATTTTTTTCAATAAATTTTTCATATTGAGCAGTAATTGGCATATTTTCATCAAATGGAATTGTTATTTTTGGATTTTCCCCCGTTAATGAAGTGCTTGTATAAAAAGGTATATTCATTTCTCTTAATTTTTTTATTTGCTCTTCAGTTGGATTATAAATTGTTGTACGTTGTTCCCATACTTTTTTTGCTAATTCAACAATATTTTCATATGTTTTTTCTTGAATATCCATTGTGTAGTTTGGACTTTTCATTGAATTAACAATTGTTTTAACTTCTTGATTTCCTTTTTCATGTGTAGGGTTTGTATATGAATATAAATTAAAAGCACTTATTCCAGCTAAACATATTATTCCAGCACATGCTATCCTTTCAATTTTTTTGTCTAAACTGTCAAAAGATGTATGATTATTATTTGTTAAATTTTCTTTTTCCATATTAATTCTCCTTTTTATGCTTTTATTATATCACAATTTGTTAGTTAATAGAATATTTAAAATTTTTAATTACAAATATCGACAAAAAAAAGAAAATAAGATATAATTTGTTTGGGATGTTTATGAAGTTAGAATTTAATTTAAAATATACAGATAAAAATACTTTAGCAAGACTTGGAGAAATTACTTATAATGGTAAAACTTATGAAACTCCAATGTTTATGCCAGTTGGAACTAATGCTACAGTTAAAACATTATCTCCCGAAGAACTTAAAAGTATAGGCTCAGGTATTATTTTAGCTAATACTTATCATTTATGGTTAAGACCAGGAGAAGATATTGTAGCCTTAGCGGGTGGCTTACATAAATTTATGAATTATGATGGACCGATTTTAACAGATTCTGGTGGCTTTCAAGTTTTTTCTTTAGCTAAACCAAAAGATATAACTGAAGAAGGGGTAAAATTTAAAAATCACTTAAATGGAGATGCATTATTACTTACTCCAGAAAAATCAATTGATATTCAAACAAAACTTGGTAGTGATATAATGATGAGTTTTGATGAATGCGTTAAGTGGCCAAGTAGTTATGAATATATGCAAGAAAGTGTTGAAAGAACATTGAGATGGGCAAAAAGAGGAAAAGATGTAAAACTAGATAATGATCAATTATTGTTTGGAATTGTTCAAGGGGGAGAATATCCGGATTTACGAAAGCATTGCTGTGAAGAACTTGTTAAAATGGATTTTGATGGTTATTCTATCGGAGGAACTTCTGTTGGTGAAGATAAACCTACTATGTATAAAATGGTTGAATATTCAACTAAATATTTACCTCTTGATAAACTTCGTTATTTAATGGGAGTAGGTGATCCAATAGATTTAATTGAAAATGTAATGCGAGGAGTAGATATATTTGATTGTGTATCCCCAACAAGACTTGCAAGACATGGACATGCGTATACTAAACATGGGAAAATTAATATTAAAAATAATAAATATAAAGAAGATTTTACACAAGTAGATGAGTGTGATTGCTATACATGCAAAAATTATACTAAAGCATATATTAGACATTTAATTGTTGCTAATGAAACTTTTGGAGCTAGATTACTTTCTATTCATAATATCTATTTTTTACATAAGTTAATGGAAAAGATTAGAGAAAATATTAAAAATGGTACTATGGAAGAATTAAGAAATGAATTTATTAAAAATTATTATGGAGATGATTATGAAAAATAAAATTATAATTTCAATTACATTACTTATTATATTTGGATCAATTATTGGTTATACAACTTATAAAGTAATAAATAAACATAATACCAAGTTATTACATGTAAAAAGTGAATATATTATTGAACAAGCAAAAAATTGCTTTAATGAAAAAAAATGTACAGGGACTAAAGTTACTTTAAAAACTTTATATGAACTTGATTATTTAGATAAACAAGTAAATCCTGTAACTAAAGAATATTATAACGATGAAGATTATGTATTAAAAGAAGATAATGATTATAACTTTTATACAGTTTGATCTTCTTTTTTATTTATACCAAGCATGCCTCCGAGAGTACCAGATAATATTAATACTAAATAGTAAATTATAGTAGTTATATTAAAGAAACTTCTGGTAGTAAATAAATTAATAATTATTAATATTATTAAGAATAAACCACTTATTTTTAAACCTGCAATATAACCTTTATTAGTTGCTTTTTTACCATTTTTAAAACCAAAGAAGAAAAAAGCAAGAATATTAAATAAAAATATTATTAAATTAGTTATTGTAGAATTTACACCAATTAAATTAAGTAAACTACATATAAAAACTAATAATATTATAAATATAGTATAATATCCTAAATATTTAAGTAAATTTTTCAAATTAATCACCTAATTAATACTATGTAATGATTAAAATAATATGATTATACCCATAATAAATTTAGGTGAGGTTATGGAATTATTTACTGTATTATTTCGAACTTTATTTTTTTACTTTTTTGTTTTAGTAGCTTATCGTTTAATGGGAAAAAGAGAAATAGGACAACTAGGAGTAATAGATTTAATAGTCTCAATCCTTATTGCTGAACTTGTTGCTATAAGTATTGAAGAAACTGAAAACCCAATATATTTGACAATTATTCCCATAGCAGTTTTAGTATTACTTGAAATTGTTTTTGCTTATATTTCTATTAAATCTCGTAAATTTAGAAATATTTTTGATGGTAAACCATCATTAATTATTGCAAATGGTAAAATTAATTATAAAGAAATGATAAAACAAAGATATTCTTTAGATGATTTACTTATTAGTTTAAGAATGCAAGGAATAAAGGAATTAGATATGGTAGAATATGCATTTTTAGAACCTAATGGTCAGTTATCAATTTTTAAATATAATTTATTTAAATTAAGAAGTAGTTATCCAATGCCTTTAATACTTGATGGTTCTATTCAAAAAAAGGCGTTAAAGCATATTCATAAGAGTGAAATATGGTTAAAAAATGAACTTAGTAATAAAAATTTAACTTATAAAGATGTATTTTATGCTTTTTATAAAAATAAAAAAATATATATTATTAAAAAAAGTGATGTTAAATAAAAAAAAGTACTAGGTCTTTTTTTTATTTTATGTTATACTAGTAATGAATAGTAGGGTGAAGAAAAGTGAAAAGTTTTATAGATAGAGTAAAAAGTGATAAATTATTATTTTTCTTAAGTGTTTTAATAATTGGTCTTTTTTTAGTTTTAATAATAAGAATTACTTATTCTTATTTAGCAGCAAGTATTAATGAAGCCGGAAATAATGTAACTATGGGTAGTGATAAAACAGATGAATTAAATTTTATTAAAGGTGATAATTTAGTATTAAATGCAACACCTACAACATTACCAGAAGGTGGTGCTAATTATGTAGATAGTACTACATATAGTGTATCATTAAAAGCAAATTCAACAAATAATACTGCGAATTATACATATTATGTTTATTTTAATATACCTACTAATACAATTAATTATATTGAAGAAAATACTCCAGAAGTAATACTTACTATAAGACAAGGAGATAATACTATAACGAATATATCTGGTTTAACTTATGGAACATATAATGGAGTTGCAGGTTTTGATATAACAAATAAAACAGGATTATTTACTGTTGCTAGTAATTATGCTATAAGTTCTACTTCATCTTCAACAGCAACTTTACAAGATTGGACTTTTACTTTAACTTATTTAAATCAAAATTATGATCAATCAGCTAATTATGGTAATAGTATGAATGTAGAAATAATAATGAGTAAAGAAGAAAAAGAAACTTCAATGACTTTAGCGGATTATATAATAAGTACATACACTGATGGCTCAAATGGACTTTATTATCATGATGCAAATTTAGCTAATAGTGCCGCAGATAACAGTTATCGTTATAGTGGAGCAAACCCAAATAATTATGTATGTTTTGGAAGTGATGCAAGTACATGTCCAAATGAAAATTTGTATAGAATTATAGGAGTGTTTGGTAGTGAAGTAAAACTAATAAAAAACACAAGTTTAGGAAATTACTATTGGAGTGGCTCAGATTCAAATGAAAGTAATACATGGAGTAGTAGTACATTAAATACAGGGACATTAAAAGGAACATATTTAAGTGGATTCAGTAGTACATGGCAAAACAAAATATCAACTCACAGTTGGAAAGTAGGGGGAATGGCTTATAGTCAAACAAATACAGCCAAACAATATTATGATGTAGAAGTAGGAAGTTCATCAAGTAGTACAACATACAGTGAAAAAATAGGATTAATGTATGTATCAGATTATGGGTTTGCCACAAGCCCAAGTTATTGGACAACAGAGTTGTCTAATTACGAACTGTCGAAAAGTAGTAATTGGATGAGTGTTAATATTAGCGAATGGACTATTTCCCGCGATTCGGACCTTTCTGACCGTGCGTTCCGTGTGAATTCGACAGGATTTGTCTATAACTTTTATGTGTATCGCCGTTCGCTCGGCGTGCGGCCAGCCTTTTATCTAACATCTTCGACAAGCTATGTATCGGGCAGCGGCTCGTCCGCTGACCCGATTAGAATAAACTGAGGTTAGGACAATGCTCGTCTAGGGCCCTAGCGGTCCAGGCGAGCGGGGTGAAATTAAAGTAGATGAAGAAATATAATGAGTAGTGAAAAAATGATGTTATAGAAATTGTCTGAGTGGCTGCAGCGAAGAAGCAGGCACTCAGGGAATAGCAATTTTTTGAGTTATTAACACTTCCGCTGGTATAGCGGATATAATACTATACTAATTATTAGTAATGATTATTTATATAATTATGAAAATTTGGGTAATCTTGCAATAATTTCCCACAATTCGAGTAATTCCAATTGATTAGAACAAACTAAAAAGACAACAAACATCGAAGGAATAGCATCCCTCGGAGAGCGATTTTTTTATAACTTATCAACATAAAATAGAAAGGATTTGATGTAATGAAAGTTTTATGTATAGGACATACAAGTTGGGATATGACTGTTCCAGTTGATGATTATCCAGCTGAAAATAGTAAATATCGTTTTAGTGAAAAATATTCATCTGGTGGAGGTCCAGCTTCTAATGCTGCATATGTGCTTGGAAAGTGGGGAGTAGATACAGTTATTGCTACCAATGTTGGTAGTGATGATTATGGAACTAAAATTAAAAAAGAGTTTCAAGATGTAAGAGTAAATACTGATTATATAGAGACTAGTTATGATAAAGATACATCATTTTCTTTTATTATGGTTAATAAGAAAAATGGTTTAAGAACTGTATTTAATGTAGCAACTGAACACCCACCATTAAAAAAATATAATTATGAATTTGTTCCAGATATAATTCTTACTGATGGTCATGATTATGGTGCTAGTCAAAATGCTATAACTAAATTTCCAGAAGCAATTACAATAATTGATGCTGGAAGAGTAACTCAAGAATTATTGGAGTTATGTAAATATATTAAATATATAGTTTGTTCTAAAGGCTTTGCCGAAACAGTAACAGGATTAAAATTTGATTATACAAAACCCCAAAGTTTAGTAAATATTTATAATAAATTACAAAATAAGTATCCTAATTCAACTATTGTTGTAACTTTAGAAGAACATGGGGCAATGTATCAAGCAGGAAATCAAATTAAAATAATGCCTGGATTAAAAGTTAATGCTATAGATACTACAGGAGCAGGGGATATATTCCATGGAGCATTTACTTATGGAATTGCTAATGGATTTGATATGGAAAAAACTATAATGCTTGCTAATATTGCTGGTGGTTTATCAGTTCAAAAAATGGGCTCTAGATTATCTGTTCCTTCTTTATCAGAAGTTCTTGATTATTATGCTAAGAAAATGGGTGGAAGTGTAAGTAGTCAACCACAAAGTGGATCACAACCTCAAGTACAAGTGCAACCTCAAACACAAGTTCAAGCTCAAAATCCAACTGAGCAAGTAAATAATCCAGTAGATCCAAATACTAATGTTAACCAATGATTTTAAGTACAACTCCTAAATTAGATTTACATGGCGAAGTTGTTGCTATGGTAGAAGTATTAGTTAATGAATTTATAAATAATAATGTTTTATTAAAAAATGAATATATAATTATTATTCATGGCAAAAGTACTAATATACTTACAAAAGAAGTACATAAAGTTTTAAAAGATAATAAGTATGTTGAAGAATTTAAATTAAATAATTGGAACTTAGGTGAAACTATAGTAAGACTTAAAATTGGTGAAGTGAAAAAGTAAATTCCAGTTTTAAAAACTGAAAAAATTTGTAAGAGAAAGTTCCAGAAAATGGGACTTTT
>CALVIZ010000043.1 GCA_944331865.1 uncultured Bacilli bacterium
ATATTAGTTCTGGTAAAAGACCTAAAAATAAAGGTGTTGAATATAGTATTCCTTTAGTAGGAGCAAGTGGCATTATGTCATATACAGAAGAATACAATTCAGATAGTGATATTTTAGTGATTGGAAGAGTTGGAACATTAGGAGTAGTTCAAAGATATTTTGAGAAGATATGGTTATCTGATAATACTCTTACAATAAAGACAATATATTCAAATGTATTAGAAAATTATTTGAACTATGTAGATTATCAATCTTTAAATAGGGGTTCAACACAACCGTTGATAACGCAAAAAGATATTAGTAATTTATATATAAAATTTAATGAAAAAGAGTTTAATAAATTCGAAGATGAAGTTACTAATTTAAGAAAAAAAATAGAATTAAATAATAAACAAAATAAAATTTTAGAGCAATTAAGAGATACTTTATTACCAAAGTTAATGAATGGAGAAATTGACCTAGATAATATAGAAATTTAATCTTCTAAATTGCTGTTTGGAGGTGTGAAGAATGAATTTCAATATAGATTTAAAAAGTATCTTGAATTTTTTTGCAAAATTTAGTTTTAAAATTGCTTTTTTTATTGGAATAGTTATTTACAGATTTATATTACTAGATCGAAATAGTGAAATTTCTATAACAATAACTAATATATTATTAACAATTTCAATTATTTTTTTTATTGACGAAGTTGTTAATAAAATTTTTAGTTTTTTTAATAAAAAAATAGTTACAAAAAAATATAAAAAAGAACTAGAAAATTTGTCTGAACCTCAGATTAAAATTTTTGCTGCAAATTATTTGATTTTTGAAAAAAATAGCATTGAAATAAATCCAACAGCTTATTTTAATATTCAAGATGGAATATATCAAATACTTTTAAGTAAGTTAATAATATTCCAAGCTGCAAAAATGCAACAGTCTTTTGAATTTCCATTTACTTTGCAAGAGTGGGCTTATAAAGAAATTGATGCTGCAATAAATAATGGTAAAATTAGATATAGGGAAGATAAAAAAGAATATATTTTAAATTGGTATAAAAAAGAAGTTCATATATCAAAAAGCCAATATAAAGAAATGGAGTATGAATATTATGCTTAATGAAGAAGGCTTAGAGTTAATGACAGTAGATATATTAAAAGAATTAGGTTATGAATATGAACCTGGAGAGTCTATTGGTAGAGATTATTCAGAGGTTATATTAGAGCCTAATTTAACTATGTCATTATATAAATTAAATAGAAATTTAAAAGATGAAACTATAAGAGAAGCTGTAAGAATTGTTAGGAATTTAGATCAAAATAATGTAGTAAAGAATAATAAACAATTTACTAAGTATTTGCACACTGGTATTAGTGTTCCTGAATATACAAAAGATGGTGTTATTTATCATACGGTAAAATTAATAGATTTTGAAAACATTGATAATAATGAATTTTTAGTAACTAATCAATTTACTATAGAAGAACATAGTGTTAAAAGACCAGATATGATTATTTATATTAATGGTATGCCTTTGGTAGTATTTGAATTAAAAAGTATGACACGTGAAGAAGTTGATTTAGAAAGTGCTTATAATCAATTAAAGGGTTATATGAATGTTCATATTCCAAGTTTATTTTATTATAATCAGATATTAGTAATAAGTGATGGAGTAACTGCTAAGGCTGGAACTATTACTTGTAATTATTCTAGATTTAATGAGTGGAAAAAGACTGAAATTAATGACGTTACAAGAAAGAACAATACACATGAATCTTTAATTAATGGGATGTTTAATAAAAAAACATTATTGGATTTAATAGATAATTACATTTTATACAGTGATGATAATAAAATACTTCCTGCATATCATCAATATTATGGTGTAGAAAAAGCTATTGATAGAACTTTAAAGGCTAAAGATGGTAAAGCTGGAATTATTTGGCATACCCAGGGTTCAGGAAAAAGCTTTAGCATGGTTTTCTATGTAGGAAATATGATTAAAGAATTAAATAATCCCACTATAGTAGTAGTAACTGATAGAAATGATTTAGATAATCAGTTATTTGCGACTTTTTCTAAGTGTAGTGATTATTTAAGACAAAGTCCTGAACAAGTAGAATCAAGAGAAGGATTAAAGAAACGTTTAGAAGCAAGAATAGCTGGTGGAATAATATTTACAACACTTCAAAAATTTGAAGAAGAAACAGGATTATTAAGTGAAAGAAATGATATATTAGTCATCGCTGATGAAGCACATAGAAGTCATTATGGAATAGATGCTGTAATGAAGTTTGATATGAATAAATTTGAAGCAGTAAAAAAATATGGTACTGCAAAATATTTACATGACGCTTTACCAAATGCTAAATATATTGGATTTACTGGAACGCCTGTTGAAACAAAAGACCATTCTACAACTAATGTATTTGGTAATATTATTGATGTTTATGACATGACACAAGCCATTGAAGATGGGGCAACTGTTCCAATTTTATATGAAGCTAGAATGGCTAAAGTTGGTCTAAATGATAGAATTCTTGAAGCCATAGATGAATATTATAATGCTTTAGAAGAAGATGGAAAAGCCGATACTGATGAAATTAGAAAAAGTCAAATTGAAATGGCTAACATGAAACAGATACTAGAAGACCCAGACAGATTAGGTATGATTGTAGAAGATATATTAAAGCATTATGAAGATAGAAAAGATTTGGTAGCAAATAAAGCAATGATAGTTGCTTATTCAAGAAATGCTGCTTATACAATGTATAAAAAAATATTAGAGTTAAGACCGGATTATAAAGATGTAGTTCATATGATTATTACACCTTCAAATAATGACCCGGAAGAAATGCAAATTGCTATTGGATCGAAAAGTGATAAGCAAATTTACGAAACAGAATTTAAAGATCCTAATAGTTCATTTAAAATAGCTATTGTTGTAGATATGTGGCTAACTGGTTTTGATGTTCCTTGTCTTGGAACAATGTATGTAGATAAACCAATGAAAGCACATAATTTAATGCAAGCAATAGCTAGAGTAAATAGGGTTTATAAAGATAAAACGGGTGGATTAATAGTAGATTATATTGGCTTAAAAAGATGGCTGTTAGAAGCATTAAAAACATATACAGAAAGAGATCAAGGTAAAATAGTTGATAATGAAGAAGTGGTTGTTTTATTAAAAGATAAAGTTGAATTAATCAGAAACTTATTTCATCATTTTAATTATAGTAACTTTTCTTTTTTAGATAATAGAAGAAAATATGATTTAATTAATGAAGGTGCTAATTTTATTTTAGAAACAGAAGATTCTAAAAAAAGATTTATGAGATACAGTTATGATATCAAGGGTTTATATTCAATTTGTACTGGACAATTAGATAATGCTTTAAAAGAAGAAATACTATATATTATTTCTGTTAGAAGTTTTATATCTAAAATATCTGGAAATGGAAAAATAGATGTTAAAGAAATAAATTCTAAAGTATCAAAAATGTTAGAAGATGCGATTAATGATGATGAATTAATTAATATTGGAACTATAAAGAAAAGTAATGCTTTAAGTCTGTTAAATGATGATATTTTAAATAAACTAGCTAAAATGAAATCTAAGAATGTAGCAGCAGAGGTATTAAATCATGCATTAAAAGAGTACATTATGAAAATAGGTCAAACTAACTTAATTTTAATGGAAAAATTTTCTACAAGATTTAAAAAAATAGCAGATTCTTATAATGAAAGAACTAATTTAGCAGATATTGAACAAATGATAGAAGAAATGATTGCTTTAAAAAAAGAAATTGAAAAGGAAATAGAATCTGGTACTGAATATAATCTGTCACCAGAAGAAAGAGCCTTTTTTGATGCTTTAGGAAATGATCCAGAAGTTAAAGAGTTAATGAAAGATGAAATATTAGTTCAAATTGCTAGAGAATTAGTAGAGGTTGTTAATTCTAATATGACAATAGACTGGGATATTAAGAAATCATCAAAAGCGCATATGAGAATGGAAATTAGAAAATTATTAATTAAATATAATTATCCACCAAATAAGAGTGAACAAGCAGTTCAAACAGTAATAAAACAAGCTGAGTTAAATTGTAAAAATATGGTAAGTTGAAACATCAAATTTATTAGGATGGTTAGTACAGAATTTCAATTTAGAAAATTAATAAAGAGAATATATTTGAAATATTAAAAAATAGGCGCTAGTACAGGCTTTATAGTTTTGTATTGCGCTTTTTTGTTAAAAGGAGTGATTGGTATTGTTAAAAATTTACATTGGACCTAATGGTTATGGTAAAACATTTACAATTAATAAGGAAATAGAGGAATTAAAAAGACAAGATAAGACTAGAAGCGATATATTAATATTGAATTCTGAAATAGTATTTGCTGATGAAATGAAAGATACCGTTAATAATTCTTTTGTAATGGAATATTTAATTGGGGAATTACTAGATAATGAAGAAATTTCAAGTGCTAGAATTATGTATGAGAGTGTTCTAGATAAAAGTATTGAAGAAAATAAAAATATGTATAATGAAATGATGGATGAAGTTTTGGCGTTAAATTACCAAACAAGGAAAAAAGATATTATTTCAACAACCCCTACCAAGGAATATAAAAAAATAGTTAAAATCAATTCTGATGATTTAAAAAATAGTATGGGAAGTGGGCAAAAATTACAATTTTTGTTAAAATTAATTCAAAAAAGTAATAAAAAATATATATTTTTAGATGAACCGGAAAATCATACTCATCCATCTTTATTACATATAACTGCTGGTTTAATAAATGATTTGAGTAAAACAAAAAATGTTTGTGTTGCTACTCATTCTCCTGAATTGTTAAATTTATTGAATATTGATTTTGATAATTTATTTATATTTAATGATCCAAATTTTGGTTCTCCAAAAAAGATAGATTTTAGTAGTTCTATCGTGTTACCAGAAAGCATTCATATTGAAAACCTAAATAATAAATCTAAATCATATTTTGCTATTAGTTCATTAAAAAATAATATTTTAGAGTTACATAAAAAAGAATTTATGAATTCTTTGTTTTCAAAAAAAGTTTACATAGTTGAAGGTATAAATGATGAATTATTTTTGAAAAAATTATTAGTAAATTATAAAAAACAATATCATCAATATAGTATTTTTCAATGCTATGGTAAACCTCATTTTATTCCATTTATAAATATTTTTAAAAGTCTTGGGATTGAAAGCATACCATTATTTGATAAAGATGATGATACAAATGCAAATAATATAGCAGTAAATGATGAAATAAAAAAATGTCGTTTATATTTGGAATCAAATCCAAATTTAGAAAAAGAAATTGGATATAACGGAAGAAAGACAGATACGCCTACATTCATTAGTTATTTAGATAATTATAATAACTATGAAAAATATAAATATTTAGTTGAGGAGGTAGAATAAAATGTTTAACATTTTAAATTTGGATCCTTTTGAATTTGAAAAATTTTGCCTAGATTTTATGGAAAAAAAGTTAAATATAAAATTTAAAAGATTTGGTCCTGGAAAAGATGATGGAATTGATTTAATAAGCTTAGACGAAAAAATTATCTGTCAATGTAAGAGATATAAAGATTCATCGAAATTAGTTTCAATCTGTAAAAAAGAGTTTGAAAAAATAAAGAATCAATCATTTAAAGAGTATTATTTGTTGACTAGTGCTGAAGTTAGCGAGACAGTTACGAAACAAATATATGAAATTTTTATAGAATATATGAAAGATTATTCATTTGTTATTGGTAAAAATGACATAGATGACTTTTTGTCAGATGAGAATAATATTGACGTATTAAAAAGAAATCATAAATTGTGGCTTTCATCTTCATTAGTATTAGACTTATATTTAAATAGATATTCTGATGCAATTAGTAAGGTTGTAATTAATGAGTTTGAAAAAGAAACTAAATATTTTGTGGAAACTAAAGCATATTATAATGCTATAGATATTATAAATTCAAATGGGATTATTTTATTAGTGGGTGATCCGGGAATTGGAAAAACGTTAACATCCAAAATGTTAATAAGATATCTTTTAATTAATAATAAAGAATTTAGATTAACAACTGTTTCTAATAATAACTTATCAAAATTAATAGAATCAATGCAACAAAATGATAATCCAGAAATAATTTTTTTAGATGATTTTCTTGGACAAACATCTTTGTCAATTAATGATACATTAATTAATGAATTAAAATCACTTTTAAAATTAGCCAAAATATTTAATAATAAAAAGGTAATACTTAACAGTAGAATAACAATTTTAAATAAGGCGAAAAATGAAAAAGAAGAATTTGAAAAAATATTAGATGAAATTGGTATTAAGGAATGTTTAATTGATGTAAATGATATGACAAAATTAGATCGAGCAAGAATATTATACAATTTAATGTATCATAATGGTGTAACAAAAAGTTCATATGAAACTGTTATAAATAATAAAAATTATAACACTATAATTAATCATAAATCGTTTAATACTCGTATCATCGAAATGTGTGCAATACGTGAAAAAATAGTAAAGCCCAAAAATTTTTTTGACTATGTTATTGCAACTTTAAATAATCCAAAGGATGTTTGGAAAAGTGAATTTGATAGAATCGAAAAATATGATGTGATTTTGATGTATCAATTATATACCTTAGGAAATAATTACATTCCAATTGATGTTCTAAAAAAAGCAACTATAAATTTTTTACTTACTAATGAATATGATGTTGATAGATATAGTTTTGATGAGAGTATAAATAGACTTAGCAAGTCATTAATAGGAATTGCAATATTAGGAAAAAAGAAATATGTGAGTGTGTTAAATCCATCTATAAATGATTATATTCAAAACTATTTGCTTGATAACGATGCTGAATTAAAAAAAATATTCAATAGTGCTTTATATATAGAACAAGTTGATAAGATACTAAGTTTAAATTTTTCATATATTGAAGAACATATTCAAAATTTTGATAAATTAGTAGCATATAATTATTATAATTCTTTTATGAGTGATGAATATTTAGAAATAAAGAAAAAAATAGAGTTTATTATTAAATTTAAATATTGCGATAAAAGTATAGAAAAATATATTCGTTCTTTTTTCGAATATGATCTAAAATCAAATTATATTATAAAATTAGCATTAAATAAACCAATTAGAGAATTTTATTCTTTAGAAGATATCATCAATAATGTTAACTCATTTTCTAAAATGATTTCTAAAGCTGATTATGATTATATTGAGAAGTTATTAGAATACTATTCAGGTAACAATATTTCAAATATATTAATAGAAAAATATTTTATAGATATATTGGCATCAGCATTAGAATATAAATTAGTTATGATTGGGGAAGAAATTACTAATGAAATAATAAACGATATATCTCCTGATGAAAAATTTATTGAAAAAAATGGAGAAATGGAAATAAATAATGAATGTATATATAGCATTGAACAGCAATTGCAAGATGAATTGACATTAAGAGGTAATGAATTAATTAATGATATTGAGAAATTAGGATATAATTTAGAAGAAGTAAAAGTGGATTATGATAGTGTAATCGATAATGTGTGTGTTGAGATGTTATTAGATGATGATTTAAAGGAATTTATCAATGAATTAAAATCAGAATCCATTGATTATGATTATTTAGAATTTGTTCAAACAAGTTCAGTAGATGTCGATGACATATTTAAACAAAATTACAATATATAGATTAAATGTTTGGGAGTACGTTTAGGTACTCCTTTTTCATATTTCGTACAATTTAACTTTATTTTTATTTGTTGTAAGATGTAGATACCTAGGGAAAATAGTATGTAAAAGTGCACTTTTATAAAGATATATTTTATTTATAATTCTATATAAGGTTATTATGGAAGAATATATAAAACCGATTATACCATTATCAGTTCTTAGCGATAATAGAATATCATCTTTAGAAAAGTTATTATTAATACACATAATTTCTTTGTGTAATAATAAAGGATATTGTTG
>CALVIZ010000044.1 GCA_944331865.1 uncultured Bacilli bacterium
GATTCTATACCTTCTTTGTATGTCCATTTTATTGGATACCTTCTTCTAATTGTGTCCACACTTATGGGTACATTATACTTTATTCCTTTATCGATACCTATGTTTATTCCTGTATTTATTCCTTCATTATATCCTTGGGTTTGCCCTTCTTGTTTTGATATCATTATCTTTTACTAATACTTCTACTTTTTCATTAAATATTGTACTTAATAATGCTTCTAATATTTCTTTGCAATATTTATTACTTGCAACTGTTTTAAATAGTCTATCGTTTTTAGCCGTGTATATCATAATAAACCTCCCTTCATTATATATCTTAAATAAAGGAAGTTACTTTTCTTTTTTTAGTATTAAAAAAGAGTAAATTTTACTCTTTAAACTTTTTTGCTTGCTAATTTATTTTTTCTAAATATTGGAGTTACTATATAATCATCTATACACATCATTATATATGCACAACATAAAGTTATTAAAATATTAAATACAATACTTGCATGATAACTCATTTCAGGGAAAATATGTGCCACTAAAAATACAATTGCAATATGAGTAGCATAATAATATAAAGATAATCTTCCTAAAAAGTTACAAATTCCACTTTTATTATACAATACTGAAATATAATCCTTATTTGTTAATAAAATAATAGTAAATAACAATATTATAATTCCATTAGTAAATTCACTCCAAGTAATCCCTGCATATAAAGTATATAATAAGAATATAACTATACCAATATGTAATACGCTAAATGTTAAAGTCATTGCTTCATTAAATTTCTTCTTACGCAAATATTCAACAACATAATAAATTAACATACCAATACACATACCAGCCATAACACGAGCTAAATTGTTTGGAAAACCAATAGCATTAAGACTAGTTTTACTCCATCCTATTTCAGTAAGACCTACACTAGCATAAGTTAAAACAATAAATAATGGAGCAAATAACCCTGTAAAGAAATCTTCGCTTTTTGACACAATATAATATAAGAATAAACCAGCAATAATTAATGCTGAAATATACCATAATGGTCCATTCCAAAGTTGCGATACTCCTGCTACAGGATCAACAACTACACTTTTTAATTCTAACAAACCTACAGCTCCGATTTGAGATATTCCTAAAAATTCCCAAATAGAATCCATAAATACTCCAAAAATTTCAGTTATTTTTGTACCACTAATTGCATTTCTTACAATAAAAGCAAATAATACACCCATAAATATTGTAGGATATAAAGCTTTAAATCTTTCACCAGTGTATTTCCATGCAGACTTCGCAGGCTTTTCAGAATCAGCTTTCTTATGTTTTTGATAATGAGCCATTAAAAAATAACCAGACAAAAACAAGAAAAATGATAAAACTCTACCTCCAGTAAAAATTAAAGTTTCATTTGTATTACTCCAAATAAAAGAATTTAAATGGCCAAGTGCAATACCAATTGTTAAAATAAAACGCCACAACTCAATAGTTGATATTTTTCCACTTTGTTTCATAAATCAATCCCTTTCTAGCATTACAATTAAATAATAAAATATTCTAATATATTTGTCAATATTTTAAAAAAACTTTAATAAATAATCATTAAAGTTTTTTGCTCTTTTTTGTACTAGTCATTTTTTTAGTTTTATTAGAACTATTTTTATTATTAGCTTTACTTGTTGTTTTCTTTGAAGAATTTTTAGTATTATTCTTAATCACTTCTTTTTCTTCAATTATTTCTTTATTTTCTATCGTTTTTATTTCTACATCTTCTTCATTTGTTACATTTATGCTTATTACTTTTGTTCCTACTAAAATATCATGTAATCCTCGATTATCTTTCCTTAATACCACCATTAATACAATAACAGATATAACCAATAGTTGTAAATAACTAACAACTAAAGAAAGAACATAATAACCTTCAGCATTAAATAAATAAATTCCAAATATTAATAGTAAACTAAATATTATATTGTTTAATATTACTGTTCTGATAAAATAATGACCAATATTTAACTTTTTATCTTTATTACTTACAATTCTAATATTTAAAATTTTCTTACCAATTGTTTGTCCTTTTAAAAAATATTGAACTATAACAAAATATATAATTATACCTACAACTGATAAACTACTATTTACTTGTTTATATTCACCTAATTTATAATTAAGTTCTATTATTCTATCTTTATACTCATCACTTTTAATATCAGCATCTTCATCATTAACTAGTTTCGTATATTCTTCATAATATTTATTATATTCATCAATATATGGATTAATTGCTTTTAATCTAATAAAAGGAATCATTATAATAGTAACAATTAAAACATCAATTATATAAGCAATAATTCTTTTTAAACTGATATCCATTAATCGTCTCTCCTTCCAAATATTTGCAACAAGTGAATAAATAAATTAATGAAATCTAAGTATAATTCTAAAGCACCATAAATAGCTAAATTATCTTGAGGCAAACCTGAATTTTCTAAATATTTAATTTTTTGAACATCGTATATTGTATATCCAATAAAGATAATAATTATAATAATAGATAGCACAAATTCCAACTCTGAACTAGCAATAAACATATTTACTAAACCCATAATTATTACTGCTAACAGTCCAAAAATTAAATAAATTCCCATTTTTGATAAATCTATTTTTGTTGTATAACCAATAAATGATAATAAAGCAAAGAATCCTGCTGCACCTAAAAACACATAAATAATAGATGTTATATCAAATGCAATAAATATTGCTGAAAAAGTTAAACCACTTACAAATGAATACAACAAAAAACATACTTTTGCAGTAGTTGGCTTCATTTTCATAACTCTTGCAGATAAAATTAAAACTAACAATAATTCAACCACTATCAATATTATATAAGTAGTATCATTTAAAAAAATGTTTTCTAACATTACCTCACTAGTTGCAGTAAAAAAAGCCGTAGCAAATGTCACTAATAAACCAAAACACATCCATAAAAATGTTTTACTTAATAAATTATCTTTCATAATCCTCCCAATAAAATTATATCATTTTTACTAATATATGTAAATGAATTAATTTTTATAAAAAATTAAAGAACTAACTATTGCTAGCTCTTTATTCAAACATTAAACATTAAATCGAAAATAACAAATGTCACCATCTTGCATTTCATAATCTTTACCTTCAATTCTAAGTTTTCCAGCTTCCTTTACTTTAAGTTCCGTTTTATATTCAAGTAAATCATCATAGCTCATAACTTCTGCTCTAATAAAACCACGTAACATATCACTATGAATTATTCCTGCACATTCCGGAGCCTTCATTCCATTTTTAAATGTCCATGCTCTAACTTCATCTGTACCTACTGTAAAAAAAGTTTTTAAACCCAGCAAATTATAACTAGCAAAAATTAACTTAACTAAACCACTATTAATAATTCCTACAGATGCTAAAAAATCTTGTTTTTCGTCTTCTTCTAAATTAGCTAAATCAGCTTCTAACTTAGTACACATTACAATTACTCCTGAGCCTTCAGCTTCAGCATAATTTTTTACTTTTAAAGAAAATTCATTATCTCCAACAGCAATATCATCTTCTGAAACATTAGCAACATATATTATCGGTTTATATGTTAAAAAACTAAAATTTTTCAACAATTTTTTTTCATCGTCATTAAAGCTTATTCTTCTTAGTGGCACATTAGCTTCTAAATTGTTTTTACACTTATTTAATAATTCCACTTCAAAAATTAACGCTTTATCTTTAGTAGCTTCGGCTTTTTTTTCTATTTTTCCTAATCTATTATAAACAACTTCTAAATCTGCTAATACTAGTTCAATATTAATAACTTCTATATCATTTATTGGATTAATACCGCCAGACACATGTATAATATTAGGATCAATAAAACATCTAACTACTTCAATAATTGCATCAACTTCTCTAATATGAGATAAAAATTTATTACCTAATCCTTCACCAGTAGATGCACCTTTTACCAAACCTGCAATATCGGTAAATTCAAAAGTAGTTGGAATACTTCTTTTAGGATTATAAAGTTCCGTCAAATAATTAACCCTTTTATCGGGAACAATTACGGTTCCAACATTAGGCTCTATAGTTGCAAACGGATAATTTGCAGCTAAAATATTTTGTTTAGTTATGGCGTTAAATAATGTTGATTTCCCAACATTAGGTAACCCAACAATTCCTGCTTTTAAACTCATACATCCCCCTTATGGTGCTACGCTTGTCCCAACACCTAGTGGCATACCTACAACATACCAAACCATTAAAATAGCTAAAAATAATGCGGCTGTCATTAAGGCATAAGGCAATTGATAACTAATTGCTCTTTTTAAAGTTATAGGCTTATCACTTTGATTATAATTTCCTAAGAAAGCCATATAGACTATAAAATAAGCAAATATTGGTGTTAAACCTATAGCTACGGCATTACCAAACCTAAAAATTAATTGAGCAAACTCTGGTGAAACTCCTACTTGCATTAATGTTGGCACAGTTGAAGATAAAACCGACCAGCCACTAATTGGACTTGGCAATAACAAAGTGGCAATTATCGTTACTAAGAACAGTAAAATACTAATAGGAAAACCACTAAAATTTGAATTGTTTACTAAATTAGCTAAAGAAGCTGCTAAAACATTACCGATATTAGATTCTTTAAATATATTTATAAAAGTTGCTGCAGCAAATATCATAACTAATACTTTACCTATACCATTAAGGGAATAACCTAAAGAATCTATAAATTCTTTATTGTTCTTAATAGTTTTAGCTCCAATTCCATAAAATAGACCCAACAATACAAATAATACTGCAACTATAAATACAAAACCATTACTAAAAAATGAATCATAACTAAATAATTTATCAATATACAAATCTTGAGAATAATCTAACAATTTACCTGAAAAAGGTAAACCTGGTATTATATTATATATGAATATTAATAAATAAATAGCTCCTGCACTGAGAGAGTATATTAAACCACGCATTTTTTTCTTAGTAATAACTAAATCATCTTCAATATCTTCTTCAGGAAAATCATATTTAGGCATTTTTTTAGCCATGTAATTTTCGGTAATACTAGCTAGTAATAAACTTAATAAAACAATACTTACTATCATTATAAGAATATATCCAAAAGAAGAAATAACATAATTACTATCAAATATATAAGCATTTATTAAAGTATAATCTAATAAACTAGAATCAATACTAGTTAAAAATATACTTAAAGCACTACCACAAGTTAAACTAGCAAAAGTAGTTACAATTCCTAAAAAAGGATTTCTCTTACCATATAAAAATAATAAAGCTCCTAAAGGTATAAATATAATATATGCCAAATCACCAATAATACTAGCAATGATACAAATCAATATCCATACATAAGTAACACTTGTTTTTTTAGCTTTTTTAGTAAGCATAGTTATAACTGTCTTTAAAAAACCACTTTTAACCATTATTCCTATACCTAATAAAATAATTATTAAATGTGATAATACAACAAAATTGGCAAAATTTGCTACTGTTGTTGTAAATATATATTTTAAACCACTTAAATTAAACAAAGATGTCACAGCTTCAGTTGTAACAACATAATCCCCAGTTATGGTTGAAACCCTATTATAAGTTGCTTGAACATTAAAAAAACTTAATACACCACTAATTATTATAGTTATAAAACATAACAATAATAATACCATCACTGGATGTAAACCAATTTTTTCTTTACTCTGATTTTTTTTCATTTTTAATCACCTTTTTAACTTTACGCATAAACTCTAATCTATCCATTAAAATTTCTCTACCACAATTATTGCATTTAATTTTAATATCAGCACCATTTCTTGTTATAGTCCATAGATTAGTTTTACATGCATGAGGCTTTTTCATAATAACTTCATCATTTAAGTTAAATTCAATTACATTCATTATTCATCCTCAAATTTTATATTCATTTTTTCAAATAATTCTTCTAAATCATTAACTCCATTAAAATATATTTCAATCTTATTTTTATTAATTCTTACTTTATTATTCAATTTATCCATTAATATATTTTCATACATTCTATACTTAGGATCAAAATTACTTTTCCTGTTATTACTTTTATTAACAATAATTTTATCTTCTTGGCTTATTTTTTCAAGTTCATGAACACTTAAATTATCAGTAATAATCTTTTTTGCTAAATTTATAACTTTATCATCATCTTCTATTTTACTAAGAACTCTTGCATGTGATGCACTAATACTCTTTTTTTCAACCAGTTTTTTTACTTCATCAGGAAGTTTAAGTAATCCTAATATATTAGTTACATAAGTTCTACTTTTTCCAAATTTAGTTGCAAATTCTTCTTGAGTATACCCTCTTAATTTAATAATATTACTAATAGAAGTCGCTTCATCAATAGGATTTAAATCTTCTCTTTGAATATTTTCAATTAAAGCAATTTCCATCATTTCTTGATCATTAAATTCTTTAATAATTGCAGGAATTTTTTTAAGTCCAGCTATTTTTGCTGCTTTAGTTCTTCTTTCACCAGCTACAAGTTCATACCCTTTAATACTTTTTTTAACTATAATTGGTTGAACTATACCATACTCAGCTATAGACTTTGCAAGTTCATTTAAAGATTCCGTGTCAAAAATTTTTCTAGGTTGATAGGGATTACTCCTAATGTCATCAATATCAATTTCTACTACATTTTTTTCGTTTTCTTCAACAATATCTTTTTCAAAATTATCAAAATCTATTACTGTATTAGAAAATAATTGTTCTAAACCTTTCCCTAATGCTTTTTTCTTAGAATCCATCTCTACTGATCACTTCCTTTGCTAAATTTGCATATGCTTCTGTTGCTCTACTCATTGGATCATATTCATTAATTGGTTTACCATGTGAAGGCGCTTCAACAAGCCTTACCAATCTCGGTATTATTGTATTAAATACTTTGTCTTTAAAATATTTTCTTATTTCTTCAATAACTTCCAACCCAATATTTGTTCTTCCATCAAGCATTGTAAGTAATACTCCTTCAATTCTAAGGTTTGGGTTCATTCCATTTTGAACCATAATAATAGAATTAAGCAATTGAGTAATTCCTTCAAGAGCAAAAAATTCACATTGTACAGGTATAATTACACTATCACTAGCTACTAAAGCATTCATAGTACCAAGTCCTAAAGATGGTTGACAATCAATTATTATATAATCATAATTATCTTTTATTTCATCTAATTTATTTTTTAATTGCATATTTTGTTGAAAACTTTTATCTTCCAGCATCTTTTTTACAAATTCAACATCAACTCCTGCAAGATTAATAGTGGCAGGAATAATGCTTAAATTTTGAAATTTAGTCTTTTTAATTGCATTTTTAACTTCACAATGACCTGTAATAATTTCATATATATCACACTTAAAATCATTTGAATTTAAACCTAATCCTGTTGTTGCATTACTTTGAGGGTCCATATCAATCAATAATACTTTTTTACCCATTTTACCTAAAGCAGCAGAAAGATTTATACTAGTAGTAGTCTTACCAACTCCGCCTTTTTGATTAACAAGTGATATAATTTTAGTCATAACAAGCACCTCTTTGTATTAATATTTTAACATATATTTATTTATAATTAAATAGTTAAAATTAGAAAATTACAAACTAAATTTAAACTTATTTTATTTTTTATTTTATATCACAAATATTAACTTTTTATATATTTATTACTTTTTATTATAATTAATTTAACAAATATTTAAAACACTTTAAAAAGGTTAAAGTATATCATTAGACAAACTTTAACCTCTTATATTTATCTAGTATTTATTAACTAATTCTAATTTATCATAGAACTATGATAAATCCGGTTATCATAGATTGGATTTTATCATAGATTTTAAAGAGAAAGCC
>CALVIZ010000045.1 GCA_944331865.1 uncultured Bacilli bacterium
GGCTTTCTCTTTAAAATCTATGATAAAATCCAATCTATGATAACCGGATTTATCATAGTTCTATGATAAATTAGAATAAATTAATGAATTAACTGGTAAAATTATTTTATCAGTTTTTAAATTATAATATTTATTTTATAAATATCTTATGGTATACTTTATATAGAATATAGGTGTGATATTATGTTTGGAAAGATACTTAAAATTAATAATAACGAGATAACTATTGAAAATTTAAGTGGCAAAGCATTATCAAGTATCATGAATTGTCATTTAGTATTTGATGAGATAAATCGAAAAATAATAGGAGAGTTAATTTATATAGGTAGAGAAATTGCCAAAGTATTATTAATTGGAGAAATAATCAACAATCAGTTTATTGCTGGGACAATAAAAAAACCTAGTGGCACTTCAACAGTCAGAATAATAAATGATTTAGAGTTACAATTAATAATAGGAAGCAATCAATTTGATAAAAACAGATTAATATTAGGAAAATCAGCAATATACAAAAATTATAATGTATCTATTTCACTAAATGATTTTTTTGCCAATCATAGTGCAGTGATAGGAAATACTGGTTCAGGAAAATCATGTGGAGTAGCAAGAATATTACAAAACTTATTTTTTAGTAAATATCAACCTATAAATTGTCATATCATATTATTTGATGCTTATGGCGAATATAAAAAAGCTTTTTTAAATATGCAAGAAAACAATCTAAATTATACTTGTTTTACGACAAATGTTAAGGAACAATTTGAAAATTATCTTAAATTTCCGGCATATTTTTTAGGTGTTGATGATTTAGCCATTCTCTTAGGAGCAACATCAAGTGACCAAATACCAGTATTAAGCAAGGCATTAAAACTAGTTAAAATATTTAATAGTAATGATTTAAGAATAAAAGAATATAAAAACGATATTATAGCCAGTTGTCTACTAGATATTTTAACAAGTGGAAAAAAATCAAGTCAAATAAGAGATCAAATAATTGCGGTATTATCGCATTTTAATACAGAAACTTTAAACTTAGATTCAATTATTCACCAACCGGGTTATGATAGAACGCTTCGTCAATGTTTACTTATTGATGAACAAGGAAAAATGAATGCTATTTTAGAAGTAACAAAATTTTTACAAAATTTTAATAAAGTAGATTTAGATAACATAATTATAAATGAAGACTTTGTGTATGGGTTAAATGAAATTTATTATGCATTAGAATTTGCTTTAATAAGTGAAGGAACATTAAATAATGATTTAGCATACAAACAAAATAATATACTAAAAAGTCGTTTGCAAAATATAATTAATAGTTCAGAAAGAGAAATCTTTGAAATGAGTGAGTATATAAGCAAAGAAAATTTTATAAAAAATTTATTTAACAATATCCAATTAATAGACATAGATTTAAGTTATTTAGATGATAGATTTGCCAAAATAATAACAAAGTTATATTCTAAATTGTTATTTAATTATACAACCAGTTTAGAAAAAAGAGGTAGTTTTTCTGTCAATATAATATTAGAAGAAGCGCATCGATATGTTCAAAATGACAATGATATCAACATAATTGGATATAATGTATTTGATAGAATAACCAAAGAAGGACGTAAATATGGAACACTTCTTACCTTTATTACCCAAAGACCAAGTGAACTATCGATAACAGCATTAAGTCAATGTACAAATTTTATAGTATTTAAGATGTTTTACCCAAGAGACTTAGAAATAGTAAGAAATATGAGCATTAATGTAGCAGAATCAACAATTGAACAAATAAAATCTTTAAATCCGGGGACAGCATTTTGTTTTGGAAGTGGCTTTAAAATGCCTTTATTAGTTGATTTTTTATTACCTAATCCTATGCCTGAAAGCACCAGTTTAAAAATAAATAAATTATGGTATGGTGAAGAAGATGATTGAAGTTAGTTTAAAATCCAGTGATTTACTATATTTATCGCTTTCTTTATTTGAAGTATCTAATCCTAGGGCAGTAATAAAAATAATAATTGGTTTAAGGGAACATAAAGAAAGATATTATGAATTTATAGATGAATTAAATAAAAATGGCTTTAATGTTGTAATTAGTGACACAAGAGGACATGGTAAAAGCACAAGTGGAACATATCCTTTAGGTTATATAGATGACTACAAAAAATTAATAGCAGACGAATTAATAATTAATAATTTTATTAAAAATAAATACCCTAATTTACCAATTTATTTACTAGGGGATTCACTCGGTGCTGAAATTGCACAAATATATATTCAAAAACACAGTGATACAATAAATAAATTAGTATTATGTAGTCCATTTAAAATATTAAATAGCAACCAAATAATAATAAATTTAACATTAAAAGTAGAAGGAAATAACAAAACAAATTCTTCAATGCAAAAGCAAATTGGCTTAGAACAATTAGAAAGCACAATAAGTGATCTAAATGCCCGAGAAAAATTTAAAAATGATACCATGTGTAATTTTTTATATTCAAATATAGCAATAAATAATTTAGTTCAATTAAATAAAGAATTAGGAAATAAAAAAGAATATGAAAAAAACAATTTAAATTTACCTATATTTATTTGCTATGGAGCTAAAGATGTACAATCAGGCCGTGAGGGTACACAAAAATTAATTGGTATATTAAAAGATATTGGATACCAAGATATAACAGGTTTAGAGTATCCTAATTTATTCCATAAAATATTATTTGAAGGATATCACAATTTTATATATAAAGATATTATAAATTTTTTATTAAAATAATTTGAAAGGGTGGGGAAATATGGTAAGAGAAGAGATTTTAGAGTTTTGTGAGTATTATAAAATTAGTATTAAGAAATTTATAAAAGAGAATTATGGAATTTTTAACGATGAAGTAAGAAATCGAATTAAACATGAAGACATATCAGGATTTGTAAATTTAATTCCAGTATCATTATTTTTTGCTTATCGTTATCGTAATTTAGTAGCAACTGGCAAATTAGTAATAGTAGAAGATGATTATCATAAATATAGTATTTATATAAATCCGCGGATAATTAGAGAGAGTATAAAAATGTATACTTTAAAAGAGGAGTTAGAAGCGTTAAATGAAGATAACAAAGAAGATTTACTTCAAATAGAATATTTATTAAAAATAATAAGAGATTTAGAGGAAAATCAAAGAATTATAAAACATTTTGAAAGAAAAAAACAAGAATTTCAACAAGAAACGAAAAAACAATCTTCAAAAAAAGGCAAAAACACAAGAATGCGTATTAGGTCTTGCAAATAAAAAAAAGTTATGATAATATAAATTTGTAAATCGTTGAAGAAAGACATGATTTTTAATTGATTTTTTAAAGAGAGTTAGTGGTTGGTGGAAACTAATAAATAGATTAAAAGTTACTCCTTTCAAAGAGAGTTTAAAAGACTCCGGGTTAAACCGTTATTTAAAATTAAGTAAAGTAAAGGATGGTACCGTGGCAATAGTCACTCCTAGGTATTATCTTTTTTTATTTTAAGGAGGGAAAATGCTAGAAGAAATAGAAGATATTGAAAAGAGGAAAGAAGAATTAAAAGAAAGAATAGAATCTTTAAAATTAAGAATTGAATTAATGGAAAGAAGATCGGGTAGACCGAGGGTTGATAAAGGATTAGCAATTAACAAGAAAAACTTAGCAAGATATAATAGTGAATATATTCGTTTAATAAGTCGTAAATATATAGAAGAAAATATAGAAAAGGAAGATGAAGTATGATAAATATTAAAGAAGATGAAAAATTAAGTATATTAAACCACAGTTGTGCTCATTTACTAGCACAAGCAGTAAAGCATTTATATCCCGATGCATTATTTTGGGTAGGTCCAGTAATTGAAGATGGATTTTATTATGATATTGATTTAGGAGAAAAGACATTAACTTTAGATGATTTACCACAAATTGAAAAAGAAATGAAAAAAATAGCCAAAGATGGCAAGAGAATAGTAAGAGAAGAATTAAGTCGGGAAGAAGCATTAACAAAATTTAAAGATGACCCTTATAAAATAGATTTAATTAATAATATGCCAGAAGATACAACTATAAGTTGTTATACTCAAGGTGATTTTACAGATTTATGTCGTGGCCCTCATGTAGAATCGGTTAAACTTCTTAAAAACTTTAAATTATTAAAGGTAAGTGGGGCATACTGGAAAAATGATAGTAATAATCCGATGCTTCAAAGGATATACGGAGTATGTTTTGAAACACCAGAACAATTAGAAGAACACTTAAATTTTTTAGAAGAAGCTAAAAAAAGAGACCATAAAAAATTAGGTAAAGAATTAGAAATATTTATGATGAGCGAATATGGTCCTGGATTTCCATTTTTCTTACATAATGGAATGATTATACGTAATGAACTAGAAAATTTTTGGTATCAAGAACATACAAAAGAAGGATATGAATTTATTAAGACCCCAATAATGTTAAATAAAGATTTATGGGAATTATCAGGTCATTGGTACAATTATCGTGAAAATATGTACATAAGTGAAATAGATGAAAAAGTATTTGCAATAAAGCCGATGAATTGTCCTGGTGGAATGCTAGTTTATAAAAATAGTCTTCACTCATATAAAGATTTACCACTTAGAGTAGGAGAACTTGGTCAAGTCCACAGACATGAAGCAAGTGGAGCCTTAAATGGTTTATTTAGAGTACGTACATTTACGCAAGATGATGCTCATTTATACATGCGTGAAGATCAAATAGAAGAAGAAGTAATAAGACTGATAAGTTTTATAGATCGTATGTACAAAGTATTTGGCCTTACATATGATATAGAATTATCGACAAGACCAGAAGAAAAATATATTGGTGATATAGCAATATGGGACAAATCAGAAAAAGCCTTACAAGAAGCTTGTGAAAAATCTGGTCATAAATGTAAAATTAATCCTGGAGATGGAGCATTTTATGGTCCAAAATTAGATTTCCATATTAAAGATTCTTTAGGTCGGGTATGGCAATGTGGTACAATTCAACTTGATATGAATTTACCAGAAAGATTTGATTTAACATATATAGATAAAGATGGAAGTAAAAAAAGACCAGTAATGTTACATAGAGTTATATATGGATCAATTGAAAGATTCATAGGAATACTTATAGAACATTATGCTGGAGCATTTCCTCTTTGGTTATCACCAACACAAGTAAATATCATCCCAGTAAGTAATGAACATCATTTAGATTATGCTAAAGAAATAAAAGATTTACTTAATAAAAATAACATAAGAGTTAAATTAGATGATAGATCTGAAAAACTAAGTTATAAAATGCGTGAAAGCCAAACAAAAAAGATACCTATAACAATAATTTTAGGAGATAAAGAAAAAGAAAATAATACTATAAGTTATCGTCGATATGGAAGTAATGAAACTAAAACATTATCAAAAGAAGAATTTATTAAACTGACAACTGAATGCATAAATAACAAATCATATAATATATAAAAAAAGATAAAATGAGGAAAATTGGAAGAGATTGCATTTTCCTTATTTTTATGTTACAATAAGCCTTAATTTAAGGGGGTTATTTATGGAGTTTAGAAATTTAAACCAACATAAAGCTTTTATAAATAGTGAAGCAAAAAGATTAGGAATATCACCAACTTCAGCATATACAACTTATTATTCAAGAATGCTTTTACAAAGAATGGCTGAAGTAAATTATGGAATATTAGTAGTTAAAGGTAGTTTTAGTCAATTTGTTCATTTAAAAAAATTATCTAGACCAGTATTAGATATAGATTTATCATCTACAATTGATAGACAAGTTCCTTTAGAAATACTTTATCAAGCAATTTATAATTCAGAAGATGATTTAGTATCATTTGATATAAGTAGATTGCCTTGTCAAACTGCAAATGGAATTTATAAACTAGTAATTAATGCAATAGTTAGTTATCCTAACGATAAAGAAATGATAATACCTATACCGATAGATTTTAAAGCTAATAATTCAGTTATTTTTGAAACACAATTTAAGGGAGTTGAACCTTTATTTGAGGGAGATAAAAAATTTTATATAAATACACCATCTTTTGAAGAACATATAGCAGAGAAATTATATATAGTTGCTCACAATAAAAGACAAGATGTTTTAAATACTAGAGTAAAAGATTTTTATGATATATATAAATTACATGGAAAAGACTATGATCCTGATAAATTTAGTTTATATTTTCAAGCTATGGTGCTCATGTATGGTGATAATTTATATGATTTAGATGCCGAATTTTTAAATAAAAAGTTTATTAAAAGGCATGAAGAAATTTGGGACAGAATGCAAAAAAAATATGAATTTACTGATAAAAGTGTGGAATTAGATGAAGCAATATATTATACAAAAGCAGTATTAAAAGAACAAATCCAAAAAATTAGAAATTCTGAACAAACAGCCCAAGCGATAAAATTAGTAAGACAAAAGCAACAAAAAATGTAAATTTATGATTGAATTTAAAACTTAATGCACATAAATAGTGTAAATAAATATTTTGTTACTAAATGCCCGTTTTTAGGGCATT
>CALVIZ010000046.1 GCA_944331865.1 uncultured Bacilli bacterium
CGTGTAAGATCTCAATGCTCGCAATCTCTTTATTTATAAGGGTTTCTCAAAGGGGTTGAATAAATCGGTATCAACCAATTAATATTTGTTTTATTTTCGTTCATTTATATCACTTCCTTTTTTATATTTTTCTACTACTAAATTGTGCTGTTCTAGTGAATTTTTCCCGTTCTATTAGTTCATCTAAATATGAGCAAATTTCAGAATCAGTTTCATTCTATAATAATTCTATTATTAAAAATGAATTAATTATATATTTTTTTCCATCAGAAGCAGTTACCGAGTATTCCTCGACAACTGAATTTTCATCTAGTTCGCCTTCTTTAAAAATATTTTTTAAGCGTAAAGAAATATTATATATACTGCAGTCAAAAACCTTTGACATACTCTTTTGAGAAAGCCATAAAGTTTCATCTTTATATATTGCATCTACTATTATATTTCCTTCATTATTTTTATATATAATTAAATCGCTTTCTTGCATTTATTATCTTCCTCCCGTAGTTTTTCATATGTCAGTATATATCAATTTGTCAATTCCCCTTAATCTCAACTTTGTATCTAAAATTGAGCACATCCTTTCCTATATATTTTTCGCAATGTCAACAATAAACTATAAATTATTTTTCCAATTAATTAAATTCATTTATTGATATTTCTATATAAAATATTTTTGTGTTAAAATTTTGCATCAATTTCATGTTTTGCTCTATTTATTCCGAGATAATAGTGGAATATTAATTTGTTTTCTCATATCGTTTTCACTTTTTTTAGAAGATTCGTTATAGATAAATTCATTTCTTAAAATTCTATTAAATGCTATAATTATATCATCTTGAAATGTTAATCCAGTTGCTATATTTTTACTATAATGTCCATTCCCTGCAGGTGAAAAAGCAATAATAAAAGTTTCAATTGGTATATCTAACTTTTGTAAAAATATATTTTGAGCTCTTATTTTAATTTGTTTTTCTTCTTTTTCAATGATTAGCATATTTACTTGCTCTATTTGTTCTTTATCATCAACATCAAAATTTTGATCTGAGACCCATAAAATCTTTTTTTCATCTTTAGAACAAATACTATTATCAAATATATATTTATTTGCAAATACACTAAGCAAGTTTTTATATAAAACTTTATCTAAATTTTCAGTTATGATAATGGGCTTATCAGTATAAATTATCAAAACAAATTCTGCTCCTATTACACTTGTTTCTAATAATTTATTGCCTTCGTCATCTAATATATATATTTTTTTGCTTTCTAAACATCTTTTTAATTTCATTAATTGACCTCTATTATATTAAACTCTTTTTTTATAATCCAATTAATATCTTCAATTGCTTTATCAATATTAAATCTTCCATTTCCAACTGGATAATATACTGGATAAACCTTATATTCTTTGTTATTTATTTTAATCTTAAATAATTTTTTTCTAACTTGAGATACAGATATCTTTTCATTTAAAACTATTGAACTTACTTGATTACCAAAAGTTATTATTATTTTGGGGTTAATTATTTCAATTTCTTTAAATAATAAATCAAGATATTCTTTTAATACTTTATCAGGAAGAGATCTAGCATCTAACTGAGCGCATTTTCCCAAATTAGTTATACAATAATTATTTTCAATAACATTGTCATATACTTTATTTGCAAAAGATTCTTCCCAACTAGGTCCTTTAATTTCTTTTATTTCTCTATATATTTTTTCATCTAATAGGTTTATCTTATAAAATAAATCCCATATGTTTTTTGTACCTATCCAAGGATATTTAATACCATGCCATGATTTAGATGATGCAATATTTCTTTTAGTAGGATTCATAAAAACAAAACATATATTAGGATTATTGATACATCCACCACAATGAATTGAATCTAACTCTTTAGCACCAAATATTTCTTGCATTTTATTATATTTTTCGTTTATTTCATCTAAATTCATTTTTACTCCATTATTCAATATATTTATATTTTTTTAAATCAACTCGATTATTAATTACTTCAATATTTTCACTTTCTAATTTTTCTTTTTGTTTTTGAATACCCCCAAAAGCATAGTTTGATGCTAACTTTCCTTTTGAATTAACTACTTTATAACATGGATATTTTAATTCATTTGGATTATTATGTAATATATTACCTACTACTCTTGCTAGCCTTGCATTACCTAAATATTCAGCAATCTGTTTATACGTAACTACTTTTCCTTTAGGTATTGTCATTAAATAATTATATACTTTTTCTTGCATACTTTAATTACTAATACTACTCCAATACATTTTATTGTTTTTAAAAACATATTTTAATTTACCTTCACTATGTAAATATGTCAAATATGAACGTATTGTACTACCTACTAAAACATATTGATTAATATTCATTGAAAGATTATATCTATCAAATACTTCTTTTAGTATTTCTTCAAATATCTTTTCATTATTACATATATCTATTAAAAATTTGCATACTTCTATAATTTTGTCTTTATTTATTTGGATTAATTCTTGAATATTGCTTGTTGCTTCAGTATGTGATGGAATATATAATTTTCCTTCTAGTGTACTTAAATATTCTAATGTATTTAAGTATTCTTTTACATCATAAATAAAAAATATATGATACTTTGTTATTGTTTCTTTTCTAAATAATGAATCCCCTAAAAAGTAAATGTTATCTGGAGTTTTTATCCCTATCATATCAAAAAAATGACCTTTTAAATCAAAATATTCTAATCCATCAGATAATTCTTTAATATTTGTTGTATTTGATGGTTTAGCTTCTAAAAATTTAGTTCTTAAATCTTTAATAGGATTGCCACCATATAAAAAGGCCGACTCTAAAACGGGATATTTTATAAAACATTCTTCAATATTAGAGGCATATATCGGACAATTAAATTTATCTTGTAAATACTTGTTTCCTCCGATATGATCAGCATTAGAATGAGTGTTAATTATTCCTTTTATAACCCAATTGTTTTCTTCTATTATTCTAAGTATTTTTCTTCCTGCATCCTTGTCATTTCCTGTATCTATTAAATATATATTTTTATCATCTACTTTGTAAATTCCAATATTGGTATTATTTTTAATATAATATGTATTATTTCCTACTTTTATTAGTTCCATATATCCTCCTTAATTTTTAAAAAAAATATGTAATTTCTTACATATTATATTGTACCAAATTTATTAATTGGCCACAACCTAAATATTACTTTGCCAATTATTTCATCTTTTTTTACAGGACCAAAGTACCTTGAATCTTTACTTATAGGACGATTATCTCCTAAAATAAAATATTCATCATCACCTAAAGTAATCTTATCATAATCACTTGTTTGCCCATATGCATATTCTTCTTCTATTTCTTCATCATTTACATATATTTTTCCATTCTTTATTTCTACTGTATCATTAGGCATACCAATAATCCTTTTTATTATTATTTCATCTTCTATTTCTTCATCTAAAACAACTATGTCATATCTTTTAACATTGCCTAATTTGTATAATAATAGTATTTGACCATTTTCTAAAGTCTTATCCATACTTGCTCCATCTACTCTAACTGGAGTAATTATAAATGTTCTTATTAGTATTACTACAACTATTATTATTAAATAAGGTATTATTTCTTTAATAATTTTCATATTTCACCCAATCAACCAAAATAAGGAAAGAATTAATTTCTTTCCTTAACTTTGTATTCTTTACGCATTCCCTTAATAAAGTTAAGTTTAGCTCTTCTAACTTTACCTTTTTTAACTACTGTAATCTTATCAATTGTTGGTGCATTAACTGGGAATATTCTGGATACTCCAACAGTACCGCTTTTTTTACGAACAGTAAATGTTTCAGAAACTCCTCCACCTCTTTTGGCAATTACTAAGCCTTCAAAAGATTGAATTCTTTCCTTTTTACCTTCTTTTACCCAAACATCAACTTTTACAGTATCCCCAACTCTAAATTCAGGAATATCTTTACGAATATGTTTTTCGTTAATCTTATCTACTAGATTAGCCATATACTACCTCCTCACTATTACCTATAATCTTATATTATATACAGCGGATTATATACTTTTTTGGGTCTAATTCATTATAGCACAAACTTTCTCAATATGCAATTATTTTAGTACTTTTTCAATAATATACCTTGGTCTAGCCTTAGTTTCATTATAAATTTTACCAACATATTCTCCAATTACTCCGATAGAAATCATTTGAAGACCTCCAATAAACCAAATAGAAATTGTCAAAAATGTCCAACCAGCAACAGTATGTCCTAATATTTTTACCACTAAAGCATATAACATTATAAATATACTAACAATTAAAATAATTATACCAATAGCTAAAATTAATCTCAATGGTTTAACACTAAAAGAAGTAATTCCATCAGCTGCAAAAGCAAGCATTTTCTTTAGAGGATATTTACTTGTTCCCGCTTCTCTTTTACCTCGCTCATAATACACAATACTACTTTTAAAACCTAAAAGTGGCACAATTCCTCGTAAAAACAAATTAACTTCCTTAAAGTTTTCTAATTCATCTAATGTTCTTTTACTCATCAGCCTACAATCAGCATGATTATAAACAATATTTACCCCTAAAAATTGCATCAACTTATAAAACATTTGCGCAGTATTTCTTTTGAAAAATGTATCTTTCTTTCTTGATGACCTAACACCATAAACTATCTGGCTACCACTCTTATACTCATCAATCATTTTATCAATAACATTAATATCATCTTGCAAATCAGCATCCATTGATATTACAGCATCAGCATACTTTTTAGCTTCCATTAATCCTGCCAGTAAAGCAAATTGATGTCCTCGATTGCCACTCAACTTAACACCAGTAAATAATTTATCTTTTTCATGTAGTGACTCAATAATACTCCAAGTTTTATCCTTACTTCCATCATCAACAAACATTACTTTACTTTCTTTACTTATTTTCTTATCCTTAATTAAACTATTCATCTTTTCTTTTAAAGCCTTAGATGTAATATCTAATACTTCCTCTTCATTAAACGCTGGTATAACTAAATATAAAATCATTTTCCTACTCCTTTACTTTAAATAAATAACCATAATAATCTTTATCTTCAAACTGTTGTTTTCTTACCTTTAATAAATCATAATTAACAAATAATTCTTCTTCCCTTGATTTTAAATTTTCTTCATCTAACCAAGTATAATAAACTATAAACATCGTTTCTTTATTTTTTATATAATCTTTAAAAGCATCTAAATTATCTGGAAAAGCCTCATAACTAATATTTTGTCTTTCAAAGAAATAAGTACTTGGATACAATCCCGACAAAGTATAAACTCCACAATCAAGTTTCCCCATATTAACCATTGTAGCACTTTTCTCTTCATTTATAATACTAGCAAATTCATATTGAAACAAATCTTCTTTATTAATACTTAAATATTCTTTATAATTAGCACTATAATAACTATTAAATATCATTAAACATCCAACTAATATACTAATTGGTATATAAATTTTATTATTTAAATTATTTATATATTTATCAAATAAATTAAAAACACTAAGTAATCCCAAACTAATAAAAAATAAAATAAATAATAAGTAATAACGATAAAATTTTAAACCAAAATAAACACCTAAAACAGTTATAAATAAACTTATTATTAACAACACTTTACATCTTTTACTTAAATTAAGCTTCCAAACAAACAAAATAAATAATACAAGCAAAATCATACAAATAACATTTCGACATAACGCTCCAATAAAACCTGTAAATATTTGGGATAACCTAGAAAATATTCCTACTACATCTTCTCCATAAGCAGCCATATTTACATAAAAATAGTTATAGAAAAAATCTCCAATAGCATGATTAATACCAAAATAAATTAAAAATATTGCAAATGGAATAAACATACCTAAAAGTAACGTTAAAGGATAAATTATTGCTTTTTTATAATCTCTTTTCATTATATAATCAATAAATATCGCCAAAGTAAAAGCAAACCAAAATCCAAGTAAAGTATATTTGATAAGTAATATAAATCCCGCAATTACACCATTTAACAACATCTCTTTTTTAGTTAATTCTTTTATTTTGAAGTGTTTAATAAAATAATATAATGTTATAAAGAAAAATGGAGCACAAAACTCTTCGGCTGAACCACCATGAGTAAAAGCTCTAGTAGTTGCTATAATACTCATAAATATTGGAAGTATTAATAAAGAGACTCTAGTACTTAAAAACAATTTTAATATCTTATATAAATATATTAA
>CALVIZ010000047.1 GCA_944331865.1 uncultured Bacilli bacterium
ATTATATAAATCAGATTTTGATTTATTGTTGGAAGAAAGTAGTAAAGTGGGTGATAGTAATGGCAAATGAAGAAAAAGGTTTCCAAAAAGGAAGGATTAACTATTATCCGGGGCACATGGCAAAAACTAAACGAGAATTAAAAGAAAACATTAAATTAATTGATGTAATTTATGAATTAGTTGATGCTAGATTACCAAAGTCATCTAAAATAAAAGACATAGATGAATTAATAAAAGACAAAAAAAGGATATTAATTATGACCAAAAAAGATTTATGTGATTTAGATATCACTATTAAATGGCAAAAATATTATGAATCTTTAGGTTATAAAGTTTTAATAATGGATTTAGTAAATGGCAATGATTATAAAAAATTAATATCTATTACAAAAGAGATGATGGAAGATATACAAATAAAAAGATTAGAAAAAGGATTAAAAGAAAAAGAAATTAGAGTTGCTGTAATAGGAATACCTAATGTTGGAAAAAGTACATTAATAAATAAATTAGCAGGAAAAAAAGTAACAAATGTAGCAAATAAACCGGGGGTTACGAAACAAATTAATTGGCTTAAAACAAACAATGGTTTATTATTATTAGATACACCTGGTATATTATGGCCAAAAATAGAAGACAATGAAGAATCCTTAAATTTAGCGATAACTGGTTCAATAAAAATGGAAGTATTAAATATAACTGATTTAGGGGGATATATAGTATCATACCTAAAAAATTATTATCCCGATATATTAGAAGAAAAATATAAAATAAAAGTTGAAAAAGATCCGATGGAAATATTTAAACAAATAGCCAAGAAAATGAATGCATATAAAGATAATGAAATAGATTATGAAAAAATATGTGAAAAGTTGTATAATGATATTATTAGTGGCAAAATTAAAGGAGTAACATTTGACAAGTGGAAAGAGATTTATTAGAATATGAAAAGAAATTATATAAAGAAGGATACAAACTAATTGCTGGAACAGATGAAGTAGGTCGTGGTCCACTAGTAGGTCCAGTAGTAGCAGCAGCAGTAATATTACCAGTAAACTATTACTTAGAAGGTCTTGATGATTCCAAAAAATTAAGTGAAAAGAAAAGAAATAAATTTTATGATATAATTACAAGGGATGCAATAAGTTATGGCATAGGGATAGTTGATGCTAAAACAATAGATGAAATAAATATTTATGAAGCATCTCGATTAGCTATGAAAAAAGCTATTGAAGATTTAAAAATTAAACCTGATTTCATATTAACAGATGCCATGCCTTTAAACATGCCTAATTCTCTAGCAATAATCCATGGTGATGCCTTATCAGAAACCATTGCAGCAGCAAGTGTAATTGCCAAAGTAACTAGAGATAGAATGATGTATGAGTTAGATCGACTATATCCAATGTATGGCTTTAAAACTCATAAAGGATATCCAACAAAAAAACATCTTGAAAATTTAGAAAAATATGGTATATTAGATAATTATAGGTGTAGTTATAAACCTGTTAAAGAAATAATAGAAAAGAGGAGCAATGAAGAAACTATTAAACAATAATTTAATTAAAAATTATCTTATATTAACAATCAGTTTATTTTCATTAGAAATAAGTTTTCGTTTAATTAGTGGTATATCAATATTTAACATAGCTTTACTTAGAATTTTTATAGGAATAAGTATAATATCATTAATTATTAGTTTTATATTATCTTGGATGAGTAAAAAACATAGTAAATATTTTGTAATATTTATTTTTTTGGCTTGTACAATTTATACTTTTTTTCAATTAGGATTTAATAATTTTATTGGAGTTTATGCATCATTTAACACATCTAGTCAACTTGGAGCAGTAATTGATTATATTAGAGAATTTTTATTATCATTTCTTCCTAAATTTTATTTAATTTTTATACCATTTATTTTATTAGTATTATATTATATATTTTTAGACAAATATTTGGTATTAAAATTAAATAAAAAATTTGTTTTAAAACATGAATTTCAATATGAACCATTAGTTAGAACAACTGTAACGATAATCGCTATGGTAATATTAATGTTAGGATATAAATACACTATTACTAATGAATCTATGCAAGATAAATTACAAACAGTAAGCAATGAAAAATTATTTAAATATCCAAGTGTTGGTTCAATAGTAATAAATCAATTTGGGGTAATACCATACATATTTTTAGATATTAAATCATTATATGTAGAAGCTCCCGATACATACATATTTGAGGCAACAGATGATAACATAGTATATGAAGTAAACAGGGAAATAGATGATACATTATGGGAAGAATTAATAGCTAATGAAAGTGATAATGAACTTAATAGCATAAGTAATTATTTAATAAATAGTCAAATAACTGATTACAATGAATATACTGGTCTTTTTGAAGGTAAGAATTTAATTGTAATAATGATGGAATCAGTAAATGATATTATAATAAATAAAGAATTATATCCAAATTTTTACAAGTTATATAGTGAGGGGTTAGCATTTACTAATAATTATTCTCCAAGAAACAGTTGTGCAACAGGTAACAATGAATTTAGTGCAATGACAGGACTATATTCAATTCAAAATAGTTGTACTGCCAATGTTTATCGTAAAAATGAATACTATGCTTCAATTTTTAATTTATTTAATAATAAAGGTTATAAGACTTCAAGTATGCATGATTATACAGAAAGTTATTATTATCGTAGAACTATTCATACAAACATGGGTAGTATGGCATATTATGGAGTACAAGATTTAGGAATACCTTATTATACGGAATACAAAAATTGGGCAAGTGATGAAGACTTTATGACTGCAGCAATGGATATTACACTAACGGATACTAGCGAACCATTTATGTTATGGTTAACAACCGTATCTAGCCACCAACCATACAATATATCTAGTGTTGAAGGTGATAAATATTTATCAATCACTGAAGGTAGTGATTATTCAATGGACTTAAGAAGATACATGTCAAAATTAAAAACATTAGATAATGCTTTAGGAATTTTATTAGATAGATTAACAGAAGAGGAAATACTTGATGATACAGTAATAGTTTTATTTGGTGATCATTACCCATATGGATTAAAAGATGCTACAATTAATGAAGTATTGGATTACAATTTAGATGATTATGAAAGTGAAAGAGTACCGTTTGTAATATATAATAGTGAAATAACTAGTCAAAAAATAGATTTATACACTTCATATATTAATTTAACACCAACGCTAGCCAATTTATTTAATTTAGATTATGATCCAAGACTTTATATGGGATATGATTTATTTAGTGAAGATTATTGGAATATAGTAACATTTTCTGATGGCTCTTGGAAAAATTCATCGATATATTATAATGCTGCAACAAGTGAAGTAACATATTATGATAAAGAAAGTTACACGTTAGATGAAATAAAAGCAATAAATGAAAAAATTAATAATAAAATGCAAATTAGTAGTCTTATTATTAAGAACAATTATTATGAATATTTAAGCAATGCTTTAAAAGATTTAAAAGATAAAAAAGAAATATATGCAAGTGTTGATACAGTACAAGAAAATTTATTAGGAGGATAAATGAAAAATTTAGTAATAGTAGAATCACCAGCAAAGAGTAAAACAATCGAAAAATATTTAGGTAGTGATTATAAAGTAATATCTAGTAAAGGACATATTAGAGATTTAGCTACTACTGGTAAATTTGGTTTAGGGGTTGATGTTGAAAATGATTTTAAACCAAATTATGTAATAATTAAAGGTAAAAACAAAGATGTTGCCAATATTAAAAAAGAAGTAAATAATGCTGATTTAGTTTATTTAGCAACCGACCCAGATAGAGAAGGAGAAACTATATCATGGCATATATTTGATGAAATAAAAATCCCTGAAGAAAAGTATAAAAGGGTAGTATTTCATGAAATAACTAAAGATGTAGTAATAAATGCCATAAATAATCCAGGAAAGATTGATATAAATCTAGTAAAAAGTGGTGAAACAAGAAGAATTCTAGATAGGATAATAGGTTTTAGACTATCAAAATTAATGCAAAGCAAAACTGGGGGTAAATCAGCAGGTAGGGTTCAAAGTGTTGCTTTAAAACTAATAGTAGATCGTGAAAGAGAAATAAGAGCATTTGTTCCTAAAGAATATTGGACTATCGAAGCGGATTTTTCATCATTTAAGGCTATTTTAGAAAAATATCATGGTAAAGAAATAGAAATACCAAATGAAGAGAGTGCAGATGAAATTCTTAGTGTATTATCAAAATCATTTAAGATAGAATCAGTTACTGAAAAAGAAAAAAACAAGAGTGCAAAAGAAGTATTTAAAACTAGCACTTTACAACAATTAGCATCAACAAAATTAAATTTTGCTCCATCAAAAACAATGAAAATAGCTCAAAAATTATATGAAGGTATAGATTTAGGCAATGAAACAGTTGGTTTAATTACATACATGCGTACAGATAGTGTTAGAATATCTGATACTTTTATAAATGAAACCTATGGCTATATCAAAAAAACATATGGTGATGAATATGTAGGTTATGTAAAAAAAGGCAAAAAAAATGAAAATATACAAGATGCACATGAAGGTATAAGACCAACTAGCATAATGCGTACCCCTGAAACAGTTAAAGCTTATTTATCTAATGATGAATATAAATTATATCGTCTTATATATATAAGAGCCTTAGCATCACTTATGAAAGATGCAAAAACTTTAGCAACAACTGTAATACTAGAAAACAATGGTTATACATTTAAAGCAACAGGTAGTGTATTAATATTTGATGGTTATTTAAAAGTGTATGGTGAATTTGAAGATAGTGAAGATGTTCTATTGCCGGATTTTAAAAATTATAAATCAGATATAATAGTTGCTGATAAAATTGATAAGCAACAACATTTTACTAAACCACCAGCAAGATATACTGAAAGTAGTTTAATAAAAGAAATGGAAAGTTTAGGTATAGGAAGACCAAGCACTTATGCTACCATTGTTGGAACAATAAAAGATCGAGGATATGTTATTCTTAAAGATAAGAAATTTGAACCTACAGAAATTGGTGAAGAAACCACAGATAAACTACAAGAATTCTTTAGTGATGTAGTAAATGTTAAATACACAGCTCAAATGGAAAAAGATTTAGATGACATAGCTGAAGACAAGAAAGACAACATAAAATTATTACATGAATTTTATGATGAATTTGAACCTCTTGTTGAAAAAGCATTTAAAGAAATGGATAAAAAGGCACCTACAGAAACTGGTGAAACATGTCCTTTATGTGGAGGTAATTTAGTAATACGCAAGGGTAAGTATGGGGAATTTGTAGCATGCAGTAATTATCCAAATTGTAAATACATAAAAAAAGAACAAAAGGAAATTAATGAAATTTGTAAATGCCCAAAATGTGATAAAGGTATTATAGTTGAAAGAAAAACCAAAAAAGGTAAAATTTTTTATGGTTGCAACAATTATCCAAAATGTAATTATGCATTATGGTATAAACCAACTGGTGATGTTTGTAAAAAATGTGGTGAATTAATCGTTGAAAAAAATGGCGAAAATATTTGTTTAAATTGTGATGAAAAATAAAGAATCTAGTTTTTGATTAGATTCTTTTAAATTTCTTTACGATTAATATTTTTTGAAGATAAAATTTTATTTTTATCTTTTTTATTTACAAACAAAACTTCATAGTTACAAATTTCAGCAATTTTTTCAATATTTTCAAAATTAATATCAGTTTTTTCCCTTTCGTAATCACTTAGTGTGCTTCTGCCAATATATGCTTTTTTACTAATATCTTCTTGTGTTAAGTTATTTTCTCGTCGCATAGTTTTTAATATTTTTCCAATCATTATTTATCACCTATTATTATTGTCGCAAATTTCCACAATTTATACTTGAAATGTGGAAAAATTCGGATTATAATTTTAATTAGAGTAGGTGTAGTAAATGAAAAAGAAGTATGTAATAATAATTAGTGTTCTATTAATAGTATCGGTATTAATTTATATTTGTATACCAAAAGAAAAAGAAGAAATAGAAGATACCGAAACAAAAGTAAATACAAATGGCTTCTTAACTTTAATGTTAGAACAAGATGATGGAACTTATAAAAAAACAACATCAAATACTGAAATGCACCCATTAGAGTAGATACAATAAAAAAACAAATTTAATCATTATGATATAATACACTTCCGAAAGGAGG
>CALVIZ010000048.1 GCA_944331865.1 uncultured Bacilli bacterium
TAGATGAACTCACTTCGTTCGCCCTTGATTTTTAAAATGTGTTTTTTTAGATGTCTACCGATTAGGGTTCACATCATTTTAGCATTGTTCTTTTTATCTTCCATAACTTCTTTTAAAGCTGTACCAAAGGTTGCAACTCCCGATAAATCTGCTGGCACTATAATTTTTGTCGATTTTCCATTAGCTAAGTTTTCTAAGGCTTCATAACTTTTTAACCTAAGTACTGCCTCATCAGCACCAGCTTCTCTAAGTAGTTTTATGCCTTCTGCTTCGGCTTTTTTTATTTTTAATAAGGCTTCTGCTTCACCTTCAGCTACTTTTATTTGACTCATCATTTGAGCTTCCGCTCTTAAAATTGCACTTTCTTTTTCACCTTCAGCTATTAATATACTAGATTTCTTTTCCCCTTCTGCTTGTAAAATCTTTTCTCTTCTTTCTCTTTCAGCACGCATTTGTTTTTCCATTGTATCTTGAATATCCCTCGGTGGTAAAATGTTTTTTACTTCTACTCTATTTACTTTTATTCCCCATGGGTCTGTTGCTTCATCTAGTATAGATCGCATTTTGGTATTTATTATGTCTCTACTTGTTAATGTTTGGTCAAGTTCTAGTTCACCAATTATGTTACGAAGGGTTGTTGCTGTTAAATTTTCTATTGCATTAATTGGATATTCTACTCCATATGTGTATAGTTTTGGATCAGTAATTTGAAAATATACGACTGTATCTATTTGCATTGTTACATTATCTTTAGTTATTACTGGTTGAGGTGCAAAATCTTTTACTTGTTCTTTTAATGAAACTTTATTTGCTATATTATCAATAAATGGTATTTTAAAATGTAATCCATTTTGCCAAGTTACATAATATGAACCTAGTCTTTCTATTACATAACTTTTGGCTTGTGGTACTATTTTTATATTTGGTATTATTAATATACATATTATTACTAAAATTGCTATTAATATTTCTGGCATTATTTATCACCCTTTCTTACTATTAGTTTAACGCCATCAATGGCATCAACTATTACTTCTTCATCAACTTCTATTTTCTTATTACTTATTGCACTCCACTTTTTTCCATCAACTTTTACTTCTCCGATAACATTCTTCTTAATTTCTTCAGTAACTATCCCTTTCATACCTATGACTCTATCTATATTAGTTCTTTCTCTTTGTGTCGGTAGATATTTTTTTAATATTGGTCTTGTTGTAATTAATAAAATTATTCCTAATACTGCAAATATTGTAGATACTATTGCTACATCTTCAATGAAAAATGATAATATTAAAGCTACTATACCACTTATTACAAACCATATCGTTAATAAATTTACTGTGGCTACCTCAATAATTGTTAATACTATAACTAATATTAACCAAAAAATCCAATCCATAAAACTTCAACTCCATGTACTTATTATATAATAATTTTATATGAAAAAAAAGTGCTAAATAGCACTATTGTTTTCTTGCATATCTAATTTGATTGTAAATAAATTTACTAACTTACCTAATGTTTCTTTATCATCTATTCTAATTACATATTGTTCATCATTTTCAATGTGTTCTTTTAATACTACATATTCATCACTAGGTTCTTCATCTTCATTTAAAACAACTGCTAGAAAATATTTTTCATTTGCTAAAGTTGCTTCTTCAAGTAATAAACAATTTACATCATTTTCTAAAGTAATCACAGTATCAACCTTCATATTTATCTCCCTCTACCAACAACTTCTTCAACTTGTTCATCTAAGTCTTTTAAGTCTTCTTCAGGTCTATTTTTTATCATGCTCATTGCTTTTTTAAATCCATTTTGAAAAGCTGGGATAACCTTCTTTAATCCTTGCCATGTCTCAGGCATATTTTCTTCTTCTAACATTGGTTCAACTATACCTGATGCTTTTATATTGTCACGATATTCTTTAGAAATTAATTTTTTAATTACTAAGGCACTACCACCTAATGTTGCTAAAGCTACCGATGATAATGCTAGACCTGATGCAATTCCTACTACAGCACTAGCTGTAAGTAATTTTTTAACTCCTTGAGCCATTTTAGCTCTTCTTGTTTTTGTAACTTTAGTCTTTTTATTAGCAGGTATTCTTGAAGCAGTATTTTGTACATCTTCAGTATTAATTACAAAATCAGGAACACCTAAATCATTTTTATATTCAGGGTAATCTGGATCATTTTCAAATTCTGATAAGTCCATCACTTCTGTAATAGGTGTTTCTCTTATTTGATCAAAATCATTTTCAGGTAACACCACAGGTGGTTTAGGTAATGAATCTTCTAATTTGTTAGGTTTTACTTCTTCTGGTACAACTTCCGTTGTAACTGAAGCAGTTACTTCTCTTTCTAATGTTCCAATTTCAACATTTAATATATCAGCATCTGTGCTAAATCTATTTGTTATTGAATTGCTTAAATAATAATAACCATATGGTAAAATTAATTCTTTGATGCTTTTATCACAATTTATTTTAGCATCATATACTGGGCTATTTGTATCTTCTAATTCAAATTCATTATCTGGATTTAACCTTTTTAATTCATCTAATAACCAATTTATATTATTCTTTTTCTTTTCAATCTTTTCAGGATTTTTTTCATCTAATGGGTTTGGAACAATAGGTTCTACTGGTGTTGTCCAAATATTATGATCTCTTTCAAAACTTTCAGATACATTTTCAACAAATTCATCTTTTACCATTGCTTCTTCTTTGCCTACATATTTTAAAGAATATTTTTGACATAGTGCATCAAATTGTTCTTGTAATTCTTGATTAGACGTAATACTTTTCATTTCTCTAATAATTTTTTCAATTTCATTTTTGTTTTTTGAGTTTAGTGACAAACTATTTATTATACGTTCTAAGTCATATACTATATTTGACAAAATATCTTTGAATTCTCTAATATCAACATTTTTTATGGAATTTTCGTAATGTTTTTTATTTTCTATGAATAAATCAAAAGCTTGAATATATGCTTTTTTACAAACTTCTTCAGCATTTTTTAATCTTAAAACTTCACGAGTCTTTAATGCTGGTGTTAAATCTGTTCGTTGGTCAATGTTTTTTATTGCATTTTCAAGATCGCTTTTTGCTGCTAAGTAATCTTCTTCTCTTTGTCTTAAGTTTCTTTCTGAAATAATGTATTCACCAATAAATCTAAAACTTTCTCTAAATTTAGCCATTGCATTATCAATTCTTTTTAGACTTTCTTCATTAGATGACTTAACAAGCTCATCACCTTTTATTATAAAATCTATGTTTTCCACAGAATTCATAATATCTTTACTTATAGTTAAAACATCAACTTCTTCATTTGCTTTCTTATCCATAGCATTTTTTAATTCTACTAATTCATCTACAACAGTTTTTAAATCAATGTTTTCTGTTGCTTTTAAAAATTCGCCAGTTTTATCTATAACAAAACCATTTTCTCCTAATAAATTAAAAACATCATCATTCATATTTATTCCCTCTCTATTATAAGAATAGCATAATTAAATAGTTATTGCAATACTTTTAAACAAAAAAATAAACCTAAAATTAGGCTTATTCAGCATCACTATCTTCAACTTTAATAACTTCTTCACCCTTGTAATAACCACATTTTGTACATGCTCTATGTGGCCTTAAAGTTGCTCCACATTTTGGACAAGTTGTTAATGCTCCAACTTCCTTTTTTAAATGAGTACGACGCATTCTTTTTTTAGTTTTACTTGTTCTTCTAAATGGTACTGCCATTTTTATTCACCACCTTTAAATATATCTTTTAATTTTGCTAACTCGGGATTAATTTCATCTTGTTCTTCCCGATTTAATTCCCATCCTTCTCCTTTTAAGTTAACTCCAGAATTTCTAGTTAAACTTATGGGAATCTCTAATACAATATTTTCCCACAAAAATTCGAGTTTATCAAGTGTATTTTGTTCATTTTTATAATATTTTGCACTTTTATCAAGTTCTTCATTAATATCTATATTAATTGGATGAGCAATTTCTTCTAATGTTATAGAATCACTTAGTATCATTTTCCCCGTAACTTTTAAATTAATTTCTAATTCATCTGATAAGTTATAATCGACATCTCCTTTTATATGTATATTTTCTAATCTAATTATATCTGTATTTTCATAATAATTACTAGAAAATTCTATATCTTCATCTATATATCTTGGCAAAATATTTAAATCTATTTCATTCATCTTCAACTACCTCTAACATAACTTTATATTGATTTTCTAATTCCTTTATTACTTTTTTCTCTTTTATATCAATTATTACATACCTTTCTTTATCATTTAATTTTAAATTGGCATATACATATTTATCATTAATGGGATAAGAATAATCTATTTGTTCATAACCTAAACTAAAATCTTGATATGTATTACTATTAATTTCTAAACTATAAGTTCTTAATATATATTCTTCTTCTACTAAAACTTGGTAAACTAGTGTTGTACCAAATAAGCCAATGTATTTAATACTTGTTCCTTCTTCTTCTTCAATTCTATCATTAATTGTTACTATACTTCCATTATCAAACTCATAAGAATAAATGGTTTCCTCTGATTGTACAACTAAAAATTTATTGCTTATAGCTACTAATTTTTGTTCATTATTTGAACCTTTAATCATTATTAATTTTGAACTGCCTGTTTCTAAATCATATTCGTAAATTCCTGCAGTTACAACATAATATACTAAATTGTCTTTAATTAATATATTTTTATCAACTAAATTATTTGTAATTTCTTTTGTTTCTTCTTCATCTATATTACGATAACTTAATGTGTTGTTTTCAACTAATATTAAATAATCACCGTTAATGGTTATATCAACTTTGTTGCTATAAAATGTGTCTAATTCATATAAATAATATTTTTCTTCTTCTTTGTTGTATCTAAGTTCATTTGTAGCATCTGAATAAAATGCAAGATGATTATTTCGCCAATAAAGGGTATTGATTGGAAAAAATATTCTTAAATCTAAATCATTTCTCGTAAAATTTTCATCAAACCCAATTAATTTATATGTCCCTTCATCACTATATTCTATTGCATAATAATCATATATGGTTGGATAAGGATCATCATATATTACTTCATTTTTTCCCCTATCTTTCATAAATTTGGCTAAATTATACATTATTATTATTACTAGTATAACACCAATTATAGCAATTATTGTAAATATTAATTTTTTCTTTGCTTCTGGTAGCATCCTAAATCACCCTTTTAAACATTTTTTCTAATTCGTAATTTGTAAACTTCATAATTGATGGTCTGCCATGACAACAATTGTATGGATTATCACATTTGACTAAATCTTTTAATAAAGCATCCATTTCTTCAAAACTAAGTTTTTCATTTGCTTTAATACTCATTTTACAAGATACCATTTTGGCTAAGCTATCTAAAAACTTTTCTTTGTTAAATTTCTTGCCATTTGTTATTACTAAATCTATTATTGACTTTAAATCGGCATTTTTAAACCCCTTATTTATCCATGTCGGATGAGCTTTTATTATAATTGTATTAATTCCAAATTCTTCAATAACAAATCCTAGTTTTGTAAGTATTTCTTTATTTTCTAAAAAAATATTATACTCACTTGTTGGTAATTCAACTTGTAATGGCACTAATAATTCTGTTATCTCTACTTCGCTTTCACGATACTTTTTAGTAATCATTTCATAATTTATTCTTTCATGAGCTGCGTGTTGATCAATTATATACATCGCTTCATCATCTTCAGCAATTATATATGTTCCATGTATTTGCCCAATCGGATATAAATCAAGTTTTTTTATTTCTTCATTTTTTAAGATTTCATTACTAGAATTGTTAATATCTGTAAAATCAAATCTTGTTTGAATAATTGTCTCTTTCTTTTCTTCTTCATAAGGCAAGTTTTTTTCTTGATTACTAAATTCATCTTCTACTAAAGCATTAGGTACTAATATATTATTATATAATACTTTCTTAATTGTATTATATAATAG
>CALVIZ010000049.1 GCA_944331865.1 uncultured Bacilli bacterium
CTACTATAAAAGATTAAAAATACCACACTTGGAAAGGCAACCCCTTATTTTTTTACCACACTAAAAAGAGTAACGGGAGTAACCCTTCCCTTTTTATCATATGGTGGCTCTAGTTTACTTATTTCAATGATTAGCATAGGTATTATATTAAATATATCTAAACGATAAATAACAAATAAACTATTAAAAAAACATTAAAATTAAAATTTTAAAAAAGATCTTTTCTATTTTTAAAAATTAACTCATAACTTTTTCAAAAACTAATATATTACTTGATAATAAATTATAATATGTGATAAAATTATTAAAAATATAAGTTTATAAAAGGAGTTATAGTTATGTTAAAAAACATGTCAACAAAAAAGAAGTTAATAATAGGAATAAGTATTATCATTTTTACTATATTTGTAATATTTATAGTTAATATAATTAAAACTAACATAATTCATAATAAATATCAAAATAAATTATTTATATATGAAAGTGCATCATTATTTTTCTTAGAACCATGGGATGCCAAAGATATAACCGAAGAATTTCAAAATGGAGAAATATATTATATTGATGAAAAATACATTTATAAATTTTATTTTATAGATAGTTCTGCAGCTACTGGACTTGTTAATGATAAAAAAACTACATATAATTATGAAGGTGACAGTATAATTTTTGAACTTGATGAAGGAAAATATAAAGCTCAAGTTGAAGGCAAATCATTAACGATAACACTTTTAGAGACTACAAAAGATAGCGAATCATATTTAGGGGATTTTGTTAATAAAAAAGAGTATTATGTTGCTTTAGATAATTATGATTATTTTGAATTAATAGATACTTATAAAACTAATTTAAAAATATCACTAAATAATTACAAATTAAAAATTGCAAATGAAATAGGCAATATAATTGGAAACAGTTTATATAATCAAAAATACGGTAATGCTGATTTTGGATTTCAATATAATTTTCAAAATACAGAACACCCATTTACTATAATAGAAAACAGCAAAACAGTTGATAATTTAGTTATTTATACTGCAAAAAAAATATCTAATACAATGTTTACAATTTCTTTAGCAAATACCACAATAGATGATAACAGCATTTTTTCTCTTGTTTTAGATACTTCTAACAATTCTATTAATGTTTCATTTAATAGGATATATATACCTACTAATGAAACATATTATAATGGATTAGGAATATATGAAATTCCATTAACTCTAGCCTATAATATAAAAGAACAAACAACACTTCCAAATTACAAAGAAGAAGATGTTGAAAATGATAACAATAATACATCTACCAATCAAAACTCTACTCAAAATAATAGTACAAATGATTACAACTCAAATAATAATAATTCAAATAATAGCGAAAATAATGAAACTGATGAAAACAACAAAATAAATGAAAATGTTTTGTTAACACAAGCACTTGATAAAATATCTATAACTTTAAAACATATTAATGAAGATTATTTTCAAGTTAACATATTAGGAAAAGATGTTAAATACAATTATAAAATTATTTATAATGGAACAACATATTCTAATAATATTATTAATATACCTTATAAAGGATATGGAGAAACATGTTATGAGTTTGAAATAATTATTAATGATAAACTTTCAAAAACTATAAATAAATGTATTACTTTAAATCGAGAAAAACTTGACTATCAAGTAATTGCAAATCCCATTACTAATACAGGAAAATGTCGAGTAAGTATAAAAACAAATAATACCAGTAATTACAATCAATTAAACAAAACAAAATGTGTAGTAGATGGTAAATCGTATGGTATTTGTGAATACATTACAGGTTTTTATGTCGAAAGTGGCAATCATAGTATAACTATAATAAATAATTATGAAGAACAAACTATAAACTTTACTTGTTAAAAAGAGTCATTAGACTATTTTTTTATAATATTATAACAATAAATAACCACGTTTAAAAGACGTGGTTTTCACATGGCCTATAAGGCCGAAATACTAGCAAGCCCGCATATGAAGGCTTGCTTTCACTTTGCTCAAGCCCTGTGTAATGACTACTTAAATATACCCTTGAAAGGGTTTTCGTATTCTTTTTTACTTATTTTATCTTGCATCATATCTTCATTTTCTTGCTCACGAATATATTTTCTTATTGTTGCTTCATTTAATCGTACTGTACTTACATAATATCCTGTTGCCCAAAAATTTCTATTTCCAAACTTATATTTTAGATTTGTATGATGTTCGAATATCATCAAACTACTTTTTCCTTTTAAATATCCCATAAAATATGATACACTCATTTTAGGTGGTATTTCTAATAGTAAGTGTACATGATCCGGCTTTAATAAAAAACTCACTAATTAAAATGAGTTAAATGTTCTTAATTATGTCTTTTCTTTAGAACAATCGCTGTTGCACTAATACCTATTACTGATAATGCTCCTAAGCCCATAAATAATTGAATATTATCTAAAGTACTAGGATTTTCTACATCTTCAACTGGAGTTTCTGGTTCAGTTGGTTCAGTTGGTTCTTCAACAGGATCCGTTGGTGTAATTGGTTCTTCAACTGGTTCTTCTGGAACTGTTGGTGTATCTTCTATTAAATCTAGAGTATAACCGTAAGCAAAAGTTACAGTACCTACTGAATCAGTAAATGAAGTGTATTCTTTAGAATTATCTACTAAATTCCATGTAAATCCTTCAGTAGTATTTTGTTCAGCTATTGTTATATTTGATGCTAAATCTACTTGAGAGTAAACATTAGCATCTTCAAAAACATTAACAACAGATGTACCTAAACCATCGCCATAAACAGCTAGATTACCAGTTAAATTAAATGCACCAGTAGATGTAAGTGTTCCGTCATTTCTAACTTCTAGGTTTCCACTTACATTTAGAGTACCAGCATTATTTAAAAGACCTTCAGAACCACTAGGAATAGCTAAATTACCCAAAACATTTAATGTAGATCCTTCAGGAACATTTAAAGTAACTGGGTAAGTAGTAACACCAGTTCCTGGGTTAAATTCTAATTGCATAATAAATTGCTTACCAGTATTAATAGTTGCTTCACCATTTAGAGTTATAGTAAATCTTCCATTATTTACATCTAACAACACTGTAGCAGATCCACTATCAATTGTAATTCTACCATTTGGTCCAATCCAGTCTTCGCCACCATAAGTTAGAGCTTCATCTGTAGCATTAATAGTATATCCATCTGCATCCATTACATCACTAATAATGTCTTCAAAAGCTGTAGCACTAACATTCATAGTACAAACTAGCATAACCATTATAAATGCCATTAAACCAAGAATACCTTTTTTAACACTTGCCATAATCATTCTCTTTTCTATCTTAATATTACTATATTTTATATTTAATGTAAATTTAAAAAGCTCACTTATTTAAAGTGAACTTTATTACTAATTATGTTTCTTTTTAAGAACTACTGTAGAAATTGTAAGACCAATAACTGAAAATGCTCCAAGAATCATAAATGTTGCAACATTATCAAAAGTACTTGGATTTTCTATAGCTGGTTCAGATACTTCTGTAACATCAGCATTATAACCAATTACAGAATAAGTACTTAAATGTGTAGTTTCAAATGAAACAACACCATTTTCTACATTTGTATCATATAAAGATTCTACTTTACCTTCATCATTAATGTAAACAACCTTTACAAAGTCATATTTACTTAATAAATCTAAGGCAACTTTAATTGAAATTTTATATTTATCTGTACCATCAATTTTAACAATATCAACACCATCATATACATTAATATCATAAGTTGCTAAAACATCAATATCATTAAATTTAATAGTTTCTGATTCATTTAGTGATTCTTCAATTAAATTTTTAGCATCATTTAATACAACATCTGTATTTTCTAAATCTTTTTCTTCTACTTTTAATTCATAATTATTTGATAATGGTTTTTCACTTTCCATTACTACTTTATCATCATCTGTAGATAATACTAAATTAGCTTCAACATTATAAACACCGTCAGTTTCAACAACTTTATAACCATCATTAAGCAAATCTTCAACATTAGAATTAAACGTACCTGATGTAATATTTACATCTACTTCATTAACAAATTTTTTATAATCTTCTACTAAAACATTGCTATAATCTTTTAATCCTAATGAATCAGCATCTTCAATAGCAACTGAGATTTCTTTACCATTAAATGTTCCACCATTAATTTCTAGATTTAAATCTTGTTCATATTTTCCAAAAGCATATATTGTTAATGCATTGCCAATTTCACTTTCAAAATTTCCACCATTAATCACTAAATTTAGAGAATTTCCATATTCAGTGTTTTCAGAAGTATAAGTTCCACCGATTATAGCAACAGCATCACTTAACCAAACACTTCCTTGATAACCATAATAATCTTCAATAGGATCAACATTAAGTGGATTATTATTAATAATATTTCCACCATTAATAGTAACTTGACCCATTCGAAGATTTATTCCTCCATTAAGTGTACCGCCATTAATTTCAAGATTTACTTGTCCTGGCATATAAATAGCTGCACCATGAAGAGCTGTTAATGTACCTCCATTAATGATGAAATTCATATCACCAGTAGTATTATTACCAGCAAATGGAGCATCAAGTGCTTTAACTTCACCAGAATCTAATATTAAAGTTCCTCCATCATATGCATAAAATGCATAACCTAAACTAGCATCAAACAAACCATTTCCTCTACTATCTTTAATAGTTAAGGTATGTGATGTTTGTATTGCAGCATTAGGAGTTTTAACATTAGAAGTAATTGTGTAACCATTTAAATCTAAAATCAAATCATTGGTTAAATCAATTGTTGAATCAATAGTAACATCACTTTCTAATACACATTCTTCTTGTTTTACACAAGCTGCAAAATCTGTTTCTGCGGCATTTACTTTAGTAAATCCTCCAAAAAGTAATCCTAAAGATACCATACCAAATATAATTTTTCCTTTTTTCATTTCATTCTCCTTTCTATAATAATCATACATGATTTAGTTTTTTGTGTCAATAAATTATTTATGATTTGACAAAAAAAGACAAATTAAATTTTTGTCTTCATCATTATTTTATATACTTTTTTAATATTTTCTTTTTTATCATGATTCATATCAATAAAATTAACATGTAATTGATAACCACTATCCAAACTAAATAATAACTCTACTTTACCAGGTTTAAAATTTATTGCACTAGTAGATATAGATATATATGGTATTATATGTATTTTTTTATAATAAACAGCTAGAGTATCTCTATCAAATAAAATCATTTTTTTATCAGTAAATACTACATAATCTTTATTATTTTTATAACCCATTAATATTTTTTCATTATTTTCTACATATTCTTTAGTATAATCCGGTAAATTTTCTTCCATTATTTCTTCTTTAAAATCAAAATATTTTGTTAATTCTTTAAATTTAATATATGCCATAATATTCTCCTTACTACAATAAAATTATAGCACAATTAAAAAATTAAAAAAAGAGCAAATGCTCTTTAATTAGGTTGTATTATAAATATGTGAAGTGAAAAAGTAAATTCCAGTTTTAATGTATGCAACCAGAATTTAGTTATTCACATAATTCCAGTTGAATTT
>CALVIZ010000050.1 GCA_944331865.1 uncultured Bacilli bacterium
AAAGAAACATACTTACTATTATAATCATACTTATTGCCGTTTTCTACTAAAAACGGAATTCCAAATAAAAATTAACAAAAGCAAGTAAACAAAAAGCAATTTTATTGCTTTTTTTTAATATATTTTGTATAATTTATATGAATGGAGGTAATAATTTTATGGAATTAAAAGGAAGCAGAACAGAAGCAAATTTAATGGCAGCTTTTGCAGGTGAATCTCAAGCAAGAAATAAGTATACTTATTATGCATCAAAAGCTAAAAAAGATGGTTATGAACAAATAGCTGCTATATTTGAAGAAACTGCAAATAATGAAAAAGAACATGCAAAATTATGGTTTAAAGAACTGCATGGTGGAGACATTCCAACGACTGCAGAAAATTTATTAGATGCAGCTGAAGGAGAAAACTATGAGTGGACTGACATGTATGCAGAATTTGCTAAAGTAGCTCACGAAGAAGGCTTTGAAAGGATAGCATTTTTATTTGAAGGAGTAGCAGCAATTGAAAAAGAACATGAAGAAAGATATCGTAGACTTCTAAAAAATGTTGAAGATGGTCTTGTATTCAGTAAAGATGGGGATGCTATTTGGATTTGTCGCAACTGTGGTCATGTTGTAATTGGTAAAGAAGCTCCAGCAGTATGTCCAGTGTGTTCACATCCTCAAAGTTTCTTTGAATTAAAAAAAGAAAATTATTAAAAAAAATTGGAAAAACCAATTTTTTTTTAATTGTAATTTCAACCGCACCATTTAATATAATTTTAACAAACAATAAATATTTGTCAATTTTTTTATAAGCCTAAAGTTAATACTACAATAAACATTCCAAAAGTGATGACAGAAATTAATATTAATACTATATTAGAAAAACCTGCAAGCCCTAGTTTATTTTTAGCTTCTGTTTCAGCATCTATTTCACTTTGTTCTCTAAACACATAATTAAATGGTGTATTAGGATTCATTCTTGTTAATTTCATACCACGATTCTGTTCATTAGTTTCACTGTTACTTTCTTCTTGATTATTAGTATCATCTAAATTTTGATAAGATGATAAAAACATAACCTGATTATTAATTATTTGAGCAGCGATATTATCTGGCATAGTTTTTGCAATATCTAAAATTTGTTTTCTTCTTTTTATATCTTCTAAAAAACTATTTAAGTAAAGACTATTTGGATTAGATGCAAATAAAATATTATTATTACCATAAATACTTATTTTTCTAAAAGTATCTTTTACAAATTTATTTAATAAATTTTCTTCTTCTTCAGTAATAATAGTTTCTTGTAATAACATACTTTTAATTTTTTCAAGATCTAATTCACTAAATCTATAAAATCCATTTTTTAAATAAGTAAAAATATCATCGGGAACAAACTGAAAAAATATTGAGTCAATATGATCTAAACTTGCTCCAACATTTTTGATTGTTTGACCTTTATAAGTAATAGTATCTGTTTCTTTATCATAATAAAAATCTGCCAAATTAGGATATTTACTTTTTAAAATATCAAATCTATTAACTTCTTCTCCAATACTAAATAATTCACCCATACAAAAACACTCCTTGTATTCTATATATAGTTTAGCAAAAAAGAATAAAAAAAACAATAACATTTTTAAATATTTACAAATTTTAAAAATTTAAGAAACATATTTAAAAAATTAAATATAATATTTAAATTTTTTTAAAAATAATGGCCATTTTTTAAAAATTGGTCATTTGCGTAATATTAAAATAATTGGTAAATTAGAGAAGAAAGGAGGATTAAATGTTGAATCAAGTGGTTTTGGTTGGTCGCCTTACAGACAAACCGGTGGTAATTGAATCGGAAAGTGGCAAAAAATATACAACAATAGTTCTAGCAGTTCAAAGAGCATTTAAAAATGCAGAAGGCTTATATGAGACAGACTTTTTTAGGTGCATATTATGGAATGGAATAGCTGCCAACACTAGTGAATATTGCAATACTGGAGATACAATAGGAATAAAAGGAAGACTACAAACTAGAGTATATGAAAATGAAGAAAAAGAAAAGAAGTACATTACAGAGATTATAGCTGAAAAAGTAACATTTTTAGCCTCAAAAAAATAATAATTTCAAAAGTTTACGTATGGTAAAAAGAAAGCATGATTAAACAAACTTTCGATATACTAAATATGAAGGTGATGTTATGCTAAAAGGAAATAGGTTAAAAGAAGCCCGTATTAAAAAGGGATTAACTCAAGAAACTTTAGGAGATTTAGTAGGTGTTGGTAAATCAGCAATTTGTTGTTATGAAAAAGAAACTAGAAATCCTAGTTTAGAAACAATTATTGAATTTATGCACATATTAGGAGTTACATCTGATTATTTATTGGGAACAGATAATTTAATTAAAGTAGTTGATGCAGAAACACCAGAATACAGAACTATGACTAAAGAAGAAGTTACATTTATTAATGAGTTAAGAAAAGATAAACTTGTTTATGAAATATTATTTGAAGATCCTAAAAGAGGCTCTGAATTAGTGAAAAAAAGAATTGGTTAGAACTAATTGTTAAAAAGCAATTAGTTTTTTAATATAAAAAAAAATTACTCATATATTTAAAATGGGTGAAGTATTTTGAAAATATTTAGAAATATTGGACTTTTAGCAATAGTAGCTTTTAGTTTTTTTTATACAGAAAAAATAGCTAGTTTTGTATTAGAAAGTAATGAATTATATCAAGAAATAGATAATAAAAAAGAAGAATATATAGTAGCTAGTGTTAATGCCCAGATTGATGGTGAATATATAATTCCGGGTTTAAATGGATTAGAAGTAAATGTTAAAGATAGTTATTTTAATATGAAAGATATAAATGTATTTAATGAATATTATTTGTTATATGATATAGTATATCCTCGTATATCTTTAAATGATTATAAAGATAAAATAATTAAACAAGGTAATACTAAAAAACATAGCATTTCATTTATATTAGAATATGATGAAAAAATAATAGATTACTTTTTAGAAAACAATATTTCAGCAAGTGTATTAGTTAACAATGAAACATTTAATAAACAACTTAATTTAGAGCAATTAAATAATGAAACTGAAAACTTTAATGACTTAGAAACATTGATAAATAGATATCAAAATAATACTAATATTTGTTATGTAAACGAAAACAATTATGATATTTGTAAAGAAAATAACAAATATTTAGTAAAAACAGATAACATAATCAATAATAATACAATTTTAAGTATAAAAAATAACATAGCAAGTGGAAATATATATTATATAAGTAAAAATACTGATATAAAAAATATTCAATTAATAATAAACAGTATATTATTTAAGGATTTAGATATTGTTAAGATAAGTGAACTTATAAGTGAAGATAATCTTGAAAATAAATAAATAATTTGATATAATTTATTTACCAAAAGAACTTGTATTTTTTATTTTAATTTTAAAAATAGTAACAATTATAGAAATGGATGTGATAATATGAGTAAAATAAAAATATTTGGACTTGGTGGGCTATCTGAAAGTGGAAAAAACTGTTATATTATTGAAGTTGATGATGAAATATATATATTTGATGCCGGTATTAAATTTGCTAGTGGTAATTTATTAGGTATAGATTATATAGTTCCAGATTTTTCTTATTTAATCAAAAATAGAAAAAGAATAAAAGGTTTATTTGTAACTCATGGTCATAAAGAAAATATGGGAGCAGTAGTTGATTTGCTTAAGGATATACCGGAATTAAAAATATATGCTACAAAATATACTAGATTTGAATTAATAGAAGATGGAGTTAATGAAAAAAATATAATATTAATTAAACCACACAAAAAAATAAATTTTGGGACAATATCAATTTTTCCAATAGCTGTATCACATAGTTGTCCAGATTCTGTAATGTATGTGATAAATACTAAAGATGGAGCTATATGTTATACAGGAGATTTCATAATTGATCCAAGTATGTTAGGTTCTTATGATATGGATTTAGGAAAAATTGCATATGTTGGTAAACAAGGAGTACTGTGCTTACTATCAGAATCATCATTTGCTGAAAAACAAGGGCAAACATCTCCAAAACATCGTTTAGTTGAATTCTATCATGATATAATAAATCATCATAATGAAAGAATCTTATTTTCGGTATTACCGGATCATTTATATACTATTGCCGAAATTTTTGAAGCTGCCCAAAATGCTCATCGCAAAATTGTAATAATGGGTAAAAGGTTACAAAATGTTATAAATTTCAGTAAAAATGAAGGTTATTTAAATTTTAATCTAGACATTTTAGGAGATTTATCAAACATTAATGATAATAATGCCATATTGTTAATAATGGATGATAAAACAACTCCATATGCTAATATAAGTAAAATTTTAAACGGCTATGATAAATTTGTTGCTTTAAAAAATAGTGATACCATAGTATTTGCAGAGCCTAGATATGATAGTACTGAAAAGATTTTAGTAAGACTACAAAATGATTTAGCCAAATTTGGCTGCAATATTGAGACAATCCCTAAAGATAAAGAAATTTTACACCATGCATCTAGAGAAGACTTAATGTTAATGATAAAGTTATTAAATCCGAAATATTATATGCCAGTTAAAGGGGAATATCGTTATATGGTTAATAATGCTAATTTAGCTAGCATATTAAAAGTTCCTGATGAAAATATATTATTAAAGCAAAATGGTGACATCGTAACATTTGTTGATGGAAAATTAGTTGATAATTTTGAAAGAATTAAAGTTAATGATGTATTAATAGATGGTTCAAGTAATGATGATGTAGGAGATTTAGTAATAAAAGATAGAGAAATGTTATCTGAAAATGGTATAGTACTTATTAGTGCAACAATAGATAAACAAGATAAAGTTTTATTAGTCGGACCAGAAGTTACAACTAGAGGATTTATATACGTTAAAGATTCTTTAGACATGATAAAAGAAATAAAAAATATATGTGAAGAAATCATTAATAATAATATAACACCTAAATATGTAGATTTTAATCAAATAAAAGTAGAAATAAGAGAAAAATTAGGAGATTATTTATATCAAGAAACAGAATGTAAGCCCATGATAATAGCTGTTATTCAAGAAGTTTAAGTTATCATTTAAAAAATGATAACTTTTTATGTAAAAAAATACTAAAATGAATTGACAATTAATATAATTTTTTATATACTAATGGAGTAATGCCCAATTAGCTCAGTCGGTAGAGCGCACGGCTGTTAACCGTTAGGTCGTAGGTTCGAGTCCTACATTGGGCGCCATAA
>CALVIZ010000051.1 GCA_944331865.1 uncultured Bacilli bacterium
AAGTACCTTTACAAAGAAAATTGACTAGATATATGTTGGATTTTAATAATATAGAAAAACTGATATTTGAAGTTATTTCAAGTATCAGTTAATCTTTAATTTTTTTAAGCGATTGCCATAGATAATTTGAAATTTAATGAAAAATAGTGTAAAATATAAAATGCGTTAGAAATTTTACCCACGACGAAAACACAAAAGGCTATAGGATTTTTTAAAATGTAAGACTAAATTCCTTTTGTTAAAAGTTTAATATTATTGGTTATATTGGGTGTTTCTAAGTTACATAATAAAAATTATTTATTATGTTTAAGGAGATAAGGTTTTAGGGTGACCTCATCTCTTTTTATTTCTTTAATATTTAATAAATCAAGTATTTCTTTTCCTCTTTTTGGGTTATTCGAAGTACTCATCATAAAATTAAATACTTCATAAGGTGTTTTATTTTTTAAAGATTTTCTAGGTGTAGAATTGATATGAGAAAACATTAAATCTAAATCATCTTGAGTAATATTAGAAATATCTATTTCGTTTGGAATAATATCTCTAATGTAATTGTGAGTATTTTCAACATGAGGTTTTTGACTAGATTGATAGGCATCACAATAGAAAATATTAGTTCTAAATTCACCAGTTTCTTGATTAAATTCAAATAAATCAACTTTTTCGAATTCTACGCCTCTATCAGTAAGAATCAAAGGAAATAATTCTCTATATAAATCATGGCCTAGTTTATTTTCTAAATTGTCTAATGTTTTAGCCATTGATTCAGAAGTTTTATCTTTATGAATAAAACCAATCATAATACCAGATCCTTCAAAATAAAAAGTTTGAATAAATGGACTCGACAAAGAATTTAAGACTGTATCCATTTCAATGGTAGGAATTTCTGGATTTTCTTCTTTAAATATCAAATAATCTTTATATTTATGATTTTCATAATTAGCAGCTTCTTTTCTTTTTTTGTACTTATTTTTGAATTGTTTACGATTAACTTGTTCTTTTAATGAGAAATTATCAATGCCATAGTCTTTAAAAACACCCATTTCAATATAATTATAAAGAGTTTTAATACATTGTTTTATTTCTTTATGAGATGATTTAATTTGATAAAGAGATTGTCCTTGATCTAATAAAGGTTTAAGAATATCAGCAAGTTCTTTAACCTCTGTAGTAGTCATGTTTATACCTTCTCTAAAATCAACTAAATCTTTTTTATATTCTTCATCAGCAGTAGTGGCATAATAAAAGTATTTATCTAAATGGCAAGTAGGAATTTTAGGACATTTATTGCAAGCGCCAGGTGATTTATCTCTTTTATTGCATTTAATTTCCTCATATCTAGAACATTGTTTTTTACAACCACCACATTCTTGTCTATGAATGCAAATAGAAGGATAAATAAATTGATTTCTAGGTTTAAATGTTCTATGTTTTCTAATTTCTTTAGCAACAGTAGTAGGATCTTTACCAATTGTTCTAGCAATATCAACTTTATTTGAACGATTTTCAATTCCAGTTTGAATAATTTTTCTTTCATCTAAAGTTAAATGCTTATTGTCAGGGATATGTTTTGACATAATATATACCTCACTTTCAAAGCCGAAACACCCATGTAAAATATTATATAAAAAAGAATTTAGTCTTACAAATTTATAACTGGAATTTGATGTAAGACTAAATTCAGTTTTCAAATATTGAAACTGGAATTTACTTTTTCAATTCACAAGGAAAAAAATAACTTTAATATTGTTCTATTTTAATCATAATTAATAAATTTATAGTATAATAATGTTGTAGTTTAATTTGAAGGGATGTAATTATATGATTAAAGTCGAATTAACAAAAAATTATACTGGCATTAATATATCTGGTGACTATGAAGATTTAGATTTTCTATATGATTCAATCCATTATTTTATAAAAGAAGAACCTAAAAGTTTAATTGAAGAATCTATGCAAGATCATATTTTTGGATTTTTATATGAGGTTAGACATTGTTATCAAGGCGATAGAGATTTTAAATTTGTTGATAATGAACTTAGAGAAGAAGTTAGAGAATATCAAAAGATACCAAAAAAGGAGATCTCAAATAACAATTTATATTATAGTTTTGACTATGTTTTAACTGATTTATTTACAGATATGGTATTAATAAAATATTTTATTATGAATATTCCAAAAACTGAGAAAAATGATTATAATCCATATTTGAATAATGTTAAATTGTTTTATTCGCAAATTTTAAATTTAATGCAAGAAATTTTAACACCTACAAAGATGAAAAAGTTAGAAAAAGGATTAATTGATACAATAATTTCAGATAAAATATTTTTTCCGCAATGGTTTGATGTTATAACATGCAATTACTTGAAACAAACTAAAGAAAAAAGGGTAAAAGAGTTATCTAAAACTTTAGATGCTATTTATAATTATAGTGATTATATAGATTACTCTGAAATGAAAATAGAAGTAGAAAAATATTGTAATGAAAATAATTGTTTAATAACAAATGTAACAATGTGTGAATATCCTGATGAAATAGAATGGTAATATGTAAATATTTTTAAAATATCGACAATAAAAACGCTTTATACTATGTATAATAAATATAAGGAGATGATTCGATGACTGAAGCTGAAGTAATTGAGGCAATAAATTATGTAAGAAAATATAATACCGAAACAAATATGATTGAAGTTAAGACAGCATCAATGGATTTTCCTAAAAAATGTTATGATACTTTTTCAAGTTTTTCTAATAAATATGGTGGAATCATTATTTTTGGTATAAATGAAGAAAATGGCTTTAAAACTGAAGGCGTATATGATTTGAATGATTTGCAAAAGAAAATTTCTTCTTTATGTAGTGATTCTATGGAACCGGCAATTAGACCTGATATTTTACCTATGGAATTTGAGGGTAAAAATATATTGGCTGTTAAAATAGATGAAATTCTTCAAAATAAGAAACCTTGCTATTATATACCAAAAGGGTTAAATAAAGGTTCATATACGAGAGTTGGAGATAGAGATGAAGTAATGACTGATTATGAAATTTATGCACTCCAAAGTTATAATGATCATATTTTTGAAGATACCAGACCTACAAAGAGAGCAAGTATTGATGATTTAAATCAAGAAGAATTAACAAAATACATCAATAAGTTAAAAGAAGAAAAACCAAATTTTGCTAAAAACGATTTTGATAAATGTTTAAAAATATGTGGTATTACGGATACTAATGATGAGAAAGTATATCCAACTTTAGCTGGTACGATGTTGTTTGGAGAATTTCCCCAGACTTATTATCCTCAACTATTTGTTGCTTGTGTTGTAATTCCAGGTATCCAAATTGGAGATACAGGAGTTTTAGGTGAAAGGTTTATTGATAATAAAAGAGTTGAAGGAACTATAGAAGAAATGATTACTGGTACTATGAACTTTTTGACACGAAATATGAAAAATAGTGTAATAATTAATTCTCAAGGAAAAAGAATTAATAGAACTGAGTATCCATTAGAGGCATTAAGAGAAGCTGTTGCTAATGCTTTAATTCATAGAGATTATAGTACACAAACTGAAAATGCATATGTATCAGTTTATATGTATAATGATAGAATTGAAATTATAAATCCAGGTGCACTTTATGGTACTAATAAATTAGAAAAATTAGGAACAGCAACAACGATGGAATCAAGAAATCCAACTATTGTTAGAATTCTTGAAGAAAAAGGTGATGTAATTGAAAATCGTCATTCTGGAATTCCAACAATGATAAGAGAAATGAAAAAATACGGATTACCTAAACCTGAATTTTATGAAGAAAGAGATAGCTTTAAAGTTATTTTTAGAAATAAAAATGTTGTTACTAATGAACAAAGTGATACACAAAGTGATACACAAAGTGATACACAAAAATCACAATTAGATATAGAAAAGAAAGTTCTTGACTTTTGTATAGAACCAAAGTCAGCACAAGAAATAAGAACATATTTAAATATTTCATCAAAAAGATATGTCGCGTACGAAATAATTCGTCCTTTAATTAATAGTGGAAAATTAGATTATACAAATAAAAATAGTATTAATGCTAGAAATCAAAAATATTTAACTATAAAAAAAGATTAAATATAAATTTTTTTTAAAATAAGTTGTAGTGGAGAGTAGAATATTCGTGGTGGAGAAGGTGCTGAAGTAATATATGCGCTAAGAAATAAAGATACTTTATCTAATTTAGTATTACAAGAATTAGCTAAAGAAGGGCAAATAATAAGAAAAGCATATCAAAGAAGATTACCAAGTGATACATCAAAAGATTATTATTTTATGCAAAGAAATACTGGAATAACTGAACCAATAACTGTGGAATATGGATTTTTGGATACCAAAGCAGATGCAGATAAACTAAAAAATAACTATATAGATTATGCAGAAGCTGTGGTAAGAGCAGTATTAAATTATATAGGTTACACTGAAGGAACTGAAAATACTTATACAGTAAAAAAAGGAGATAGTTTATATAGCATTGCTAAAAAATATAATATTAGTGTAGAAGAATTAAAAGCAGCCAATAATTTGTCAAGTAACTTATTAACAATAGGTCAAGTTTTAGTAATACCTGAAGTAGAAAAACAACCAGAAGATTATACCATTTACACAGTAAAAAAAGGAGATACTTTATATGGTATAGCAAATAA
>CALVIZ010000052.1 GCA_944331865.1 uncultured Bacilli bacterium
TTAAAAAAACAAAATATCAAGAATTTTAAAAAGGCATAAAAAGTGCTATATTTTGTCATGGGAGAAAACTGCAAATATTGATATTAAAATTAATTTTTTGAACAATTTTGTTCGAATCATATAAAATTCATAAATATTTTTCGAAAACCGAAACTCAAACTGCTAATGAATTGACTTAGTAGATTTTTCATGTTAGTATAACAATAGGATGGTGAGGAACTTGGAGGAAAAGAAAAATAAGGGGTTATATATTGTTATAATAATGTTAACAATTTTACTAATATGCAGTTTAGGATACATTGTATATAATGAATTTATAAAAGAAAATGAAACAGTAGAAAATAATGAAAACCAAAACAATAATAATCAAGATAATGAATCTAATGAAGAAGAAAATAATTTAACCGAAGAAGAATTAAATAAACTAGGATTAGAATTATTTAGTAGAACAAATATAGAATCAATAAGTTATATTACAAGTGGAAATTATATGTTTTATCAAAAAAATGATTTAACTTATAATAATTTAAATAATGAAGAGAGATTAGAATATGTTTATATGCAAATACCTAAAAATGTAAAATCGTATAATTCAGAAGATGCTTATGGTGATTCTTGTATTGATACAGATACTTATCAGTATACTTGCTATTATGAAAAAGTATCAACAAAAACTTTTGAAGAATATTATCATAAAATGTTTGGCTCTGATAAAAATGTTAGTTATGAAAACTTTGGTGTAATTATTGATAAACTTATTTCTTGTAAGCAAGAATCCGATGAAATAGTATGCTATCCTAGTGATGGAGGAGGCATCAAAGATCATACTACATATCTAGAATATGATTATGCTAATCAAGATGAAGATAAAATATTGATGTATGTAAAGTTGTTAGCTTTGGGATATAATGGTAAAGAATTAGGAGTTTTTAGTGATGCTGCTATGAATAATAAAATTGCTGATGAATCATCAGAAGTGACTGAAGATAATATGTTTGATTTATATGGTAATGAAGCAGGAATATACAAAGTCACATTTAAAAAAGATACCAATGATAATTATTATTGGTATTCAAGTGAAATAATAAAATAAAAAGGAGATTTGAATGGATAATTTAGAAGGAAAAAAAATAAAAAGTTATATATTATAATAGCAATATTAACAATTTTATTAATAGGTAGTGTAGGATACATTGTATATAGTGAATTTATAAAAGAAGATGAAACAGTAGAAAATAATGAATTAAATAATCAGCAAGAAGAAAATGATGAAAATGATACTGAAGAAGAACAAAATAATAATGAAGAAAATAAATTAAGTGAAGAAGAAGAAATAGCGATAATAAAAAAAGAGTTAGGAGATATTTTTGATTATATAAATGATACTAAAGAAGCCAACTTTTTTGAAGATGAAGATAATGGATATCTTAATGCATGCATGTTATTAGGCACGGACATATATGAACCAATTGAAGATATATTTGAAATAATAGGGCCTTTAATAATGGATTGTTATTATAACCATGATTATTTAGGATTTACAGAAGAATTAGGTGGAGGTGCTTTATTAACAGATGAACAAATAGCAGACTATGATAATTATTTTGAAACTGAATTTCATTTTTCAACATTTACACCAATAAACCCCAGTTATTATCAATCATCAGGATATAGCGAATGGTATGAAATAATCAAAAAAGAATATGAATTATACAATGGCAAAAATTATAAAATAGCTTATACTTACGGCGATGGTTTTGGAGTCAATCCAAATATATTTGAAATTGTTGATATATATAAAAAAAATGATAAATATATAGTTGAAACAAAAATTACAATGAATGAATACAATAATACTAACATTTATAATGGTAAGATAGAAGTTGAAATTGTTGATGGCCACTTAAAATTTGGAACTTTTAAAATAGGATAAAACAAAATTAACAAATTATAAGGGATTAAGAGATTAGTCCTTTTTATTTTTATTAAAAATTGTTATAATTAATTGGAAAGAAGGTTGTATAAATGGATTTATTAATACCTGATATTTATCAAAAAAGTATATATTCAATTAATTATAAAAAATTAAAGAAAAATGGTATAAAATGCTTATTATTTGATTTAGACAATACCTTAGTTACTTATAAAGAAACTGTGCCTGATAGCAAATTAAAAGAATTATTTGCCCATTTAGAAGAAGATTTTAAAGTAATAATAATATCAAATAGTAATAAAAAAAGGTTGACCCCTTTTAAAGAAAAATTAAATGTTGATGTAGCTTTTAGTAGCAAAAAACCATTAAAGAAAAAGTATAAAAAAATATTAGAAATATACAAATTTAATGATAGTGAAATAGCTTGTATTGGAGATCAACTATTAACAGATATCCTAGGAGCTAATAGAATGGGATTTACTAGTATATTAGTAAATAGAATTGCTTCTCAAGAAGTAATAACTACAAGAATAAATCGTTTTTTTGAAAAGTTTTTTTTAAAAAAATTAGCTAAAAAAAATATTTTAGTCATGGGTGAATATTATGATTAAAAAGTGTTTAGGTTGTGGAATAGTTTTACAAGATAAAGATGTAAATAGTTTAGGTTACACTCCAAAGATAGAAAATGATTTATGTCAAAGATGTTTTAAATTAAAGCATTATGGAGAAAAAATAGATATTGAAAAGAAACAAAATAATAATACAATAATAAATAAAATCAATAAAGAGAAGGCCATAGTATTATATTTAATTGATTTTTTAAATATAAATAAAGAAACAGTAGCATTCTTTAAAGAAATAAATTCTTTCAAATATTTTATAATAACAAAATCTGATATAATACCTAGAAATATAAAATTAGAAAAATTAATTGCTAATATTAAAAGAGAATATTTAATAGAAGAAGAAATAATTTTATGTAGTATTTATGATGCAAAAAACAATAATAAATTAAAAAATATTATTGAAAGTAACAAAGTAATATTCTGTGGTATTACCAATATGGGAAAGAGTAGTTTAATAAACAAATTAACAAATAGTGATATAACGATTAGTAATAAAGAAAATACGACTCAAGAATTTATTAAAATAAAAAATATAATTGATACTCCAGGATTTATTTGTGATTATAAAATAATGGTACCTAAAAGCAAAATATTACCTAAAACATATCAATTAAAAAGTAAATATTATTTAAAAATAGATGATTTAGTAATTGGAGCTGAAAGCGATACATTAATGACTTTATATTTTGCTAATGAAACTAAGATAAATAAAAGGAAAAAAATAGATAATTATAAATATTTAATTAAAATAAATAAAAATCAAGATTTAGTAATTAAAGGTATGGGATTTATTAAATTTAGCACAGATGCATTAATATATCTTAATAGTGATAATTATGAAATTAGAAATTCAATAGTTGGAGATAGTTATGAAAATTAGGGTAATGAGTGAAAATTTAGCTAATAAAATAGCTGCAGGAGAAGTAGTAGAAAAGTGTGCATCAGTAGTAAAAGAACTAGTTGAAAATTCTATTGATGCTAAAGCAACTCACATAAAAATAAATTTAGAAGATGGTGGGTTAAAAAAAATAGAAGTAATAGATGATGGTATTGGCATGGACAAAGATGATGCCCAACTTGCCTTTGCTAGGCATGCTACAAGTAAAATATACAAAGATGATGATTTATATTTTATTGAAACATTAGGTTTTCGCGGTGAAGCTTTAGCAAGTATAGCAAGTGTTGCAGAAGTAAATCTAGTAACTTGTAATGCTGAGGTAGGAACTCATGTACATATAAAAGGTGGAAGTATTGATTTAGTTGAAGATATAGGAACAAATATTGGAACAACGATAACAATAACCAATTTATTTTATAACACTCCAGCAAGACTTAAGTACTTAAAAAGTGAAGCAACTGAAGCCAATAACTGTATAAGATATATTGAAAAACTTGCTTTATCCAAAGAAAATATAGCCTTTACATTAACAAATAATGATAGAGTAATAGTAAAAACAAGTGGTAGTGGCAAGTTACTTAAATGTATACATGAAATATATGGTTTAAGTGTATCTAGTAACATGCTTGAAATAAGTGCCAGTAGTGATGATTTTGAAATATATGGTTATATTTCAAAACCTAGTATATTAAAAAAGAATAGAAATCATTTAAATACAATTGTTAATGGCAGAGTAGTACGAAATAATGATATTAACAAGGCTATAAATGATGCATATAACACATATAAGCATGAAGGTTTTTATCCAATAGTAGTAATAAACATAGTAACTGATCCAACCTTAATTGATGTAAATATTCATCCAACTAAACAAGATATT
>CALVIZ010000053.1 GCA_944331865.1 uncultured Bacilli bacterium
CAAGAAAAGCAAAAGGGCTTTCTCAAGAAGAACTTGCGATAAAATTAAATGTAGTTAGACAAACGATTTCTAAATGGAAACAGGTATTATCAGTACCAGATGCGGAGATGTTAATTTCAATATCAGAAGTTTTTGATACACCTATAAGTACTTTGCTAGAGGAAAATTAAAATGTCCTGAACTAACTATCAAATATTTTTCATTATCTTTTAAATTACTTTCTGAACAAGCAACATGATTTTTAACTCTTTGATCTTCGCAAACCACATTAATTTCTTTAGGTGATTTAGATTCAACATTTTGATTCATTGCATATAAAGTATCTATAGTTAAACTATTATCTTCCAAATGAAAATATAATATTCTTTGAAGTGGAACATAACCATTTTTTAAGTATTTATTTAATGCATTTATATAAGCATCAGAATATTCTGCATTAGCTTGAACTTTTTCTTCAGTTAATTTTGCTCCAACAAAAGAGATAACCGAAATTCTTTCGTTTTAAATTAATGGTAAAGAATTCAATAATGATATAAGAGATGAAAAGATAAAGCAATATATTGACAATAAGTATCCGTTTTTTTAGGAAATAAATATATTTGATATAAATTTAAATAATGTATGGGATGTTTTATATCAACATCAACAAAAATATGGAAATGAATTTATTCTAATTCCTATTGAGTAGAAAAAATATGAAATTTATGTTAAAATAGTATTTGAAATTGGCGTTCTTGTTTTAGGATAGAATTTTATAATGGTATGTCGCGATTTTGTCGCGACTCTGATAAAATGTTATTTAAAATAATTTAAAAAATAAATAAATATTTAAAAATGAAATTTTAAAAAAAGATTTATTTTTTTAAGAAATAATAAGCATTAAAAAAAACAAATACCATTTGAAATTTAAGCCTGTTTTCTCCTAAGGGTTAGAGTGGAGGTTCGATTCCTCTCGAGGACGCCATTTTTTAAAAAGTAATTATACACAATTATGATTTTTATATAAAATAATGTAATAATAGATAGAGGTAATTATGAAAAAAACAATATTGACTATTTTACTTTGTGGATGCTTGGTATTTTTAACTGGATGTGATAACAAAATTGGAAAAATATCGGACATTGAAATAAATAATAGCGATATTTCAGTATCAATTAAAGATGGTACATTAACTAATACAGGAGCAACATTTATTATTGAAAATAATAGTAATCAAACTTTAGGTTACGGAGAATCATATCATTTAGAAATAAAAAATGACAATTCGTGGCATATATTAAAAACCATAAACGATGCAGTATTTATAATGCCGCTTTATCTTCTTCAATCTAATGAAAGCATTGAATTACATATTGATTGGGAAAACTTTTATGGTAGTTTAGAATTCGGAGAATATCGTCTTATAAAAAATGGTTGTTTTGTGATTAATGATGAAAAATCTGATAATTTTTATATTGGTATAGAATTTACAATAGAATGATAAATTATTATTTATTAATTATTATTGATTTTAAAATTAATTCAGCTATTTTGATATACAATTTTAAGATAATAAGAAATTTAGTAAGTAATATTAAAGGAAGTAAAATTCCTTTTTTTATTTATATAGCAGAATTCTTATTTTAGTGTTATAATACTTTTGGATTTGCAATAGAAAGGATATATATGAGTGCATTATTATTAACATTTTTTAGTGGTTTATTTTATTTAATTGGTTTAATAGTTTATAAATTTGTTAAACATAAAAAAGAATTAACTATTGCAGCAATAGCTTGTGCTTTTATTGTTATTATTGGTTTAATTATTTTTGATTTATTACCGGAAATAATAGAATTAAAAAATTGGACATTATTTATTTTTGTGATTTTAGGGTTTTGTTTATTATTTTTAATAGATAAATTAATTCCTCATCATCACCATCATCATCATGAAAATGATGAAGCAACTAAAGAACATAAACAAAGATTAGAACATGTTAGTACAATAACTATTTTAGCATTAACTATGCATAATTTAATTGAAGGTATGGCTTTATATGGCATTAGTATTGAAAATTATAAAAGTGGTTTATTGATGTTAGTGGGCATTGGTTTACACAATTTGCCATTCGGTTTTCAAATAGCAGGCTTTAAAAATAAATTATTAATTTTTTTATTAGTAATTTCTGCTTTTTTAGGGGGATTAATAGTATTTTTCTTTGGTATGGTTGATGAATTAATACAAGGAATAATTCTATCTTTATCTTTAGGTATGTTATTACATATACTATTATTTGAGTTATTAAAAGAAGTATTAGAAAATATTAAGCAAAAATCTACATTATATGGTATAATTATAGGTATACTAATATTAGTAATTATTAACTTGATATAAGGATGTGTTGTATGAAAAAAGTTTTAGTTACAGGAGCTGCAGGTAGTATTGGTATACAAGTTATTAAATATCTTCTTGCAGAAGGTAAATATGAAATAACAGCATTAGATTTACGCAATAAACAAGTTATAAAAAAATTAAAAAGTTTTAAAAAAAGAATTAACATATTATATGGTGATGTATGTGATAGAGTTTTAATTGATGCCTTAGTAAAAGATCAAGATATTATAATTCATTTAGCATCAGCTTTACCACCACTTTCTGATATGAAAAAAGGTTTAGCTAAAATAATAGATTATGATGGAACAGAAAATATTATTAGAGCTATAAGTTATTTTAATCCTAATTGTCATTTGTTTTATGCATCTACTACAAGTATGTATAAAGAAAAAGAAAATGTTAGTGTTAAAACCAAAATTGAATTAGATGAACATGATTATTTTGCAATAGCTAAATATGATACAGAGATGCTAATAAAAGATAAATTAAAACATTATACAGTTTATCGTATACCTTTAGTATTAGGTAATCCTTTAAAAGATCCTTTTATGTATCATGTTAAAAAAAGCAGTGTAATAGATTATGTAATCAAAGAAGATGTTGCATATGCGTTTGTTAAAGGGATAAATTATATAGATGTTTTAAATAAAAAAACATTTAATGTTTGTGCTAAAGATGATATTTTATATAAAAATTTATTAAATAAAATTGTTTTAGCAACAGGCTTAACATGTAAATATGTATTAAGTAGATTATTTTTAGATAAAGATTATTATAGTCCAGTATGTAGTGATAAAGATTCTTTAGAAGATTTAATTCATTATCGTAATTTTGAATTAAATGAATATTTAAGAAGATTAAAAATTAGTTGCCGTAAGCGTAAGGTATCTAAATTTTTAGCAAAAGTTTTTATAAAGGATAAATCATGATAGGCCTAGTTTTAGGTGGTGGTGGAGTTAGAGGATCTTATCAAATCGGAGTTTTTTATGCTTTAAAAAAAAGTCATATAAAAATTGATGGCTTTACAGGGTCAAGTATTGGAGCTTTTAATGCAGCAATGTTAGCAAGTAAAAGAGAAGAAGAACTTCTTTATTTTTGGAGAAATACAGAAATAGGAAAAGTTTTTGGGTTTAGTGATGAACTTATTAAACTTGCTAATAGTGATAAATTTAATTTTAAAATTTTAAAAGCCGGCTACAATGATTTAATAAAAGTTATAAAAAATAAAGGTATTACAACTGATAATTTATTAAATATTTTAAATGAATTAAATATTGAAGAATCATTATTTAAAAGCAATAAAGAATTTGGTTTAGTAACAGTTAGAGCACATGATTTTAAACCAATATATGTTTTTAAAAAAGATTTAAAAAATGGTAAATTAAATGAATATTTAATGGCTAGTTGTTATTTGCCAATTTTTAAATCTAAAAAAATAATAGATGATAACTATTATTTAGATGGTGGATTTTATGACTATGCTCCAGCAAATGCTTTATTAGATAAAGGATATGATAAAGTTTATGTTGTTGATTTAGATGCTTTGGGTTATAGAAGAAAATATAAAGATAAAGATAAAATTATTTTAATAAAACCATCGAAAAATTTAGGAAGTATAATAAATATTAATCAAAAAAAAGTAAGTGAAAATATATTATTAGGTTATTATGATACTTTGAAAATAGTTAATAATTTAGATGGTAATAAATTTATATTTAAAATAAAAAGTAATAGTTATTATAAATTCTTGATTAGAAAAGTGAGTAAAAAGAAATTAAAAGAAATGCATAAAATGTTTAGAACAACAAATGAAAAAAAATTGATTTTAAAAGCTTTAGAATATGTTATGAATAAAGAAAAATTTAGTTATTATGAAGTATATAATCC
>CALVIZ010000054.1 GCA_944331865.1 uncultured Bacilli bacterium
AAAAAGAAATGAGGAAATGTTATGAATATTAGTTACACTAGAAAAGGTGATTATTTATTACCTAATTTGATATTAGAAAATAAAGAACAATATAATATAAGAAAATATGGATTACTAAGATTAGATTATATTAAAAATAATAAGAAAAGTTTATATATTAAATTACTTATGAATGATGGATTAAATAAATATTTACATGAAATAGATGAATTAGTAGAAGATAAAGTAAATGAATTAATAATGGTACTTGCTGAAAAAGAAAATATAAATGAAAAAATGAAATGTAATCAACAATTACTGTGGATAAAAAATATGAATAATATAAAAAATAGAGCTGAAGAAATTATATTAAAGGAGTATATCTATGTGTGATATAACAGAAAAAGAATGGAATCAAAAATATCTACCTTTTTATAATAATTTCAGTAAGTATATGATTAATTATATTATTCCTGATGTAGTAGCATTTTATATAGCAAATAGTTATAGTAGAAAATGTTTATGTGATTCACCACTTTATAATCATATTAATTCTGCAAAAGATGTATTTAATATAAAATGTGATACAAAGAAATTAATACCTAAAATAGAAGAAATATTAAGAATAAAATATAATCTAAAAATAGCAAATAATAATCCATTAAGGTTAAAAAGATATTATTAAAGTGATAAACACTATCTAAAAAATGATGGTGTTTTTTTTGCCTATGGGAGTAATTTTGTTGTCTAGCCAGCACTGAATTTGTACTCCCGTACGAAATTCTTTAGTGGGAGAACTCCCAAACCCCTATATCTAATATTACAAAAAAATTAAAATTTACTAGTAGTATTTAAGTCAAAATCTAAAAATTGACAAAATATATGGTATAATTATACAAGGAGATTACTTGTGATGGAGTGTGAGTATATGAATGATAAATTAATTGAATTAATGGCTATGTCTTCTACAGAATTATTAAGTGAGATAGCAAAACAAGATTACAATGCAGAAGAGTTGGAAGCATTTAACAAGGGAAAAGAAATGCTTGATAAACTTTCAGAATTAAATAATGAAGAATCTTCTAAAAAAGTTTCATTGGGTTTAATAGCTTATATTTTATATAAAAGAAATGGTGGTAAGTAAAATGGGAAAAGATATGCAAGTGATGGAAAAAACATTATGGGCAGCAGCCGATAAAATGATAGGTGGGTTATCTGTATCAAATTATAAATTTGTAGTATTAGGTATAATATTTTTAAAATACATTTCTGATAGTTTTGAGGAAAAATATAATGAACTTGTAAAAGAAGGTTATGGCTTAGAAGAAGTAAGAGATGCTTATGAAGAAGATAATATATTCTTTGTTCCTGAAAAAGCAAGATGGTCTTATTTAGTAGCACATTCTAAAGATTATAATATTGGAGAAATATTAGACAATGCTTTAGATCTAATTGAAAAAGAGAACCCTTCTTTAAAAGGTGTCTTATTTAAAATTTATAATAGTCCAGATTTCAGGAATGTTAATCTTGGAGAAATAATTGATTTATTTACTAATATGAAATTAGGTACTAAAGAAGCATCTGAAAAAGATATGCTAGGAAGAGTATATGAATATTTTTTAGGCCAATTCGCATCTAAAGATGGTCAAAAAGGTGGAGAATTTTATACACCTGCTTGCATAGTTAAAACAATGGTAGAAATGATAGAACCATATAGTGGTAGAGTATATGATCCGGCTTGTGGTTCAGGCGGAATGTTTGTTCAATCTTTAAAATTTATTGAAAACCATCAAGGTAATGTTAGAAATGTTTCAATATATGGTCAAGAAAAAAATCCTACAACTTGGAAATTAGCTAAAATGAATTTAGCAATTAGATCAATTGATGGAGATTTAGGAAAATTTGCAGCAGATACATTTCATGAAGATTTACATAAAGATTTAAAAGCAGATTATATATTAGCAAATCCACCATTTAACATAAGTGACTGGGGTCAAGAAAAATTACTTGATGATTATAGATGGAAATATGGAATACCACCTAAAGGAAATGCAAACTATGCTTGGTTAGAGCATATGACATCTAAGTTATCAGTAAATGGTAAAGCCGCAATAATTCTTGCTAATGGGTCTCTTTCAGTAGGAGGACAAGAAGGCGAAATAAGAAAAAATATTATTGAAGCAGATTTAGTTGATTGTATAGTAGCCATGCCGTCAAATTTATTTTATACTGTAACTATTCCTTGTTCAATTTGGATAATCAATAGAAATAAAAAACAAAAAGGCAATACTTTATTTATAAACGCTTCTAACCTAGGAACCATGGTTACAAGAAAATTAAGAGAATTAACAGATGAAGATATTCATAAAATAGCCGATACATATCATAATTATCAAAATAATTTAAATTATGGGGATGTTTTAGGATATTGTAAAAAAGCTTCAATGGAAGATATTAAATCAAATAATTATGTCTTAACTCCGGGAAGATATGTAGGAATTGAAAATAATCATGAAGATAGTATTTCGTATGATAAAAAAATGAAAAAAATAACTTCAGAACTTTATAAGCAATTTGAAGAATCTTATAGATTAGAAGAAGAAATAAAGAAAAACTTGAGGTGTATAGGATATGAATGTAATTGAAATATTTTTTGACACAAATGCTATTCGTCCATCACTTAAAAATTATGTAGATTTTCATTTAAATAATGCTTTTTCTGATTTTGTTGATTTTATTGGCTCAAAAGATTTGATTGAAAATTGTTCTATAAACATATGTCAAATAGTTTTTTTGGAAATTCAAAAACAAATAACCGACGAGTTTTATAAAAATGTAGAAGTTTTACGTTATTTTCCATCTATTACTGAAGATAGCTACAAACGCGAGAAAGAATTTATAGTACATTTAAAAGAAAAAATAGATGAATATGTAGAAAATAATCATATAAATATTATTAAAATTCCAACTAGCGAAGAATCTTATTTAAAAATCATAGATCGAGCTGTAAATAAAAAAAAGCCGTTTGTAGGCGATAAAGGTGATAGTGATAAAGGTTTTAAAGATGCTATACAGTGGGATACAATTATAGAATATTCAAAACAAGTTTCTTCAGAACATTTTATACTAATCACTGATAACAAATCAGATTTTGATTCAACTTTAGAAAAAGAATTTAGGGATATTACTGAAAAAAACATTAAAATATTTACATCCATTGGTGAAGCACAAGATTATATTTTAAAAATAAACAATATGCATTCAAATTATAATTTTGTAAATAAATTAATAGGGAAGATGTTTGCAGAAGGAACATTGTTATCATTTGTTGAAGACAAAATTACTGAAAGAGAATATGAAATTGATAATATAGAATCGGTAGATAATGTAGTGGATTTAGGTAATAATTTATATGAATTTAATCTATATGTCGATGATGAACATCAAATGTTTTATACAGTTGAATGTCAATTGATAGATGACACTTTAATAAATACTGATATTATTATTTGTTTGTAGGAGGTTTGTATGATATATCCATTGTCAAAATTAGTAAAAATTATGTATGGCAAGAATCAAAAAGAAGTGTTAGATGTGAATGGTAAGTATCCAATATATGGAACAGGTGGATTAATCGCGTATTCAAACAAATACTTATACGACAAACCTTCTGTACTAATTGGTAGAAAAGGGACAATTAATAAAGTAAAATATGTAGAAAAACCATTTTGGACAGTTGATACATTATTTTATACAATTATAAACGAAGAGTATGTCTTACCAAAATACTTATATTATAAAATGTTAACACTTAATTTAGATTATTATAATGAAGGGACTACTATACCGAGTTTAAGAAAAGAAACACTATATAGGATAGAACTAGATATACCTTCAATTATAACACAAAAAAAATGTATTAAAATCCTTGGAGATATAGATAAAAAAATAAAATTAAATGAGGAAATAAATAATAATTTGTTTAATTTGATAAAAAATAATTATTTAAAAATGCAAGAAAATATGTCAGAATTCGAAAATGTAAAATTGAAAGATATTGCTGATATTAGTTCTGGTAAAAGACCTAAAAATAAAGGTGTTGAATATAGTATTCCTTTAGTAGGAGCAAGTGGCATTATG
>CALVIZ010000055.1 GCA_944331865.1 uncultured Bacilli bacterium
TTGATGTATTGCATTATCAGGTTTTTTAAAGGACAAAATCCTTTATAGGTGACGATAGCTTAGGTGATACACCTCTTACCATCCCGAACAGAGAAGTTAAGCCCTAATACGCCGACAATAGTGTAATGCTAAGATAGGAAGTCGCCTATTTTTTTTTGCTTTAAAATAAAATTTATGTAAAATATTATTAATAATATTGTATATAATTTTTTTTTAATTTATAATGAATACAGGTGATTAAAATATGGATTATAAATATACATCAAGGTCAGTTGAAGATACATTAACAATTGCCCAAAACATAGAAAGTGAAAAATTTCCTAACATGGTAATATGTTTAGAAGGAGAACTTGGAAGTGGAAAGACAGTATTTACAAAAGGATTTGCATCGGCTTTAGGGATAGAGGATACGATAACTAGTCCAACTTTTAATATAATAAAGGAATACACTAATGGAGAGATTCCATTATATCATATGGACGTCTACAGATTAGAAGATAATAATGAAGATATTGGCTTTAAAGACTATTTTAATAAAGGTGGAATAACCATAATTGAATGGGCAGATATAATAAAAAAAGAATTACCCAAAAAAAGATTAGAAATTAGATTTAAAGTTATAGATGAGGATACAAGAGTTTTAATATTTACACCATATGGTGAAGAATATGAAGAACTTTGTAGTGCAGTGTTATAATGTATACATTATTTATTGATACCCACTTGTGGGATATAATAATTATTTTATTAAAAGATGGAAAAGTTGTTAATAAAGAAGAAGTTATCAACAAAAAAAACAATAGTGAATATATATTTCCAAGTATAATAAAAGTAATAGATAAAGTAAAATTAGATGAAATAATTGTTGTAAATGGTCCTGGATCATTTACGGGAGTGCGCCTTGGAGTAACAATCGCCAAAACATTAGCATACACATTAAACATTCCAATTAAATCAATATCAGCTTTAGAAGTTATGTCTATTACCAGTGATAATGATAAAGTGGCATTTAGTGATAACAATGGTTACTATCTAGCTAATTTTGCAAATAAAGACAATCCAGAATATAAATATATTACAGAAGAAGAGTTTGATTTAAAAAAAGATAAAGAAGAATATTTAACCAAATATGAAAACGATATAGAAAAAGTATATGAATTTATTAAAAATAGAAAATCATTAAATCCTCACGAAGTAAATCCAATATACATAAAGAAAATTGGTGTAGAAATTGATAAGAAAAGCGATTAAAAAGGACATTAAATATATAAATGATTTAGGAAATAAACTTCATGAAAATTTTGCTACTACTTTTCATATAGAAACAGAAATTGAAAGTAATTTAGCAATAGTTTTAGTAAGTGAAGATAACTTTGGTATTAATGGCTACCTATATGCTTTAGATTTTGGTGACAATATTGATTTATTAAGTATATTTGTAGATGAAGAAAAGCGTGGAAAACAAATAGGAACAAACTTAGTAAAATATTTAATAAATACTAATAAAGATAAAACCATTACTTTAGAAGTAAACTGCAACAATATTATAGCTTATAGGATGTATAAAAACTTAGGATTTAAAATAGTTAATATAAGAAAAAAGTATTATAATAATGATGATGCCTATTTAATGAAATGGGGGAATTAAATTGAAAGATATTAATATATTAGCAATAGAAACAAGTTGTGATGAAACAAGTATAGCAATAATAAAAAATGGAAATGAAGTAGTAGCGATTTCTATTTTAACTCAAATGGATACCCATGCAAAATTTGGTGGAGTAGTACCAGAAATTGCATCAAGAATGCATACAGAAAATATTACTATGGTATTAGAAGATGTGATGAACAAAGCAGATATGAAAATATCAGATATTGATGCAATAGCAGTAACATATAAACCGGGTTTAATGGGTTCATTATTAGTAGGAATAGAGTTTGCTAAAACATTAGCATATGTATACAATAAACCACTTATAAAAGTAAATCACTTAATTGGTCACATATATGCTAATGCAATAAATAACAAATTAGAATTTCCATTACTTGCTTTAGTAGTAAGTGGTGGCCATACAGAGCTTGTTATAATGAAAGATGATTATCAATTTGAATTATTAGGCTCAACACTTGATGATGCTATAGGTGAAGCGTTTGATAAAGTAGCTAGAATTTTAAACATTCCATATCCCGGAGGCCCAGGAATTGAAAAATTAGCTTTACAAGGTAAATGCACATATGAATTACCTAAACCAGTAATGGATAATTCTTATAATTTTAGTTATAGTGGTTTAAAAAGCTATATTATAAATTTAGTTCATAATGAAACCCAAAGGGGAAATATTATAAGACAAGCAGATTTAGCTTGTAGTTTTCAAACGGTAGCAGTAGATGAACTTGCTAGAAAATTAGAATTAGCAATAAAAAATACAGGAATAAAAAATGTTATTATAGCAGGTGGTGTATCAGCAAATAAGTATTTAAGGAACGAAATAACTAAAGTAATTGAGAGAAATAGTGCTAAAGTAAGCATCCCTGAATTTAAATATTGTACAGACAATGCAGCGATGATTGGAGCAGCAGCATATCCACTATATTTAAAAAAAGAATTTGCAGATTATTCACTTAATGCCGAATCACAGGCTAATATAGTCTGAACTGGACTTCTAGCCTTTTTTTTGGTATAATTATTTCACGGGGTAGCACATGGTTTCGACATATGTTACTAGATACGATTGCAAGTGGTAGGCATACCTAAAATGCAAAATTAAAATTAAATGACGAAACTAATTATAGTTTCGCTCTTGCTTTTGCCTAATATTTAGGATAAGGGAGCACTTCTACTTAATTTCTCTTATAGGTTAAGATAGGGGTTTATAAATATAAGATATAATATATTATTAGTTTAGGATAATATATTGAACAATACTAAACTTACTAATTATTAGGTTAGTGTAGAGCCATTTAATTAGGACACAATAAATCTACCTAAACTTGTAGATATTGTATAATAGGACATATTGGACAGGAGTTCGATTCTCCTCTACTCCACCATAGGGAAATTAGTCGAACTAATCGACTTTAAATATATGAAAGGTTAATTTCGGTTAACCTTTTTTTGTT
>CALVIZ010000056.1 GCA_944331865.1 uncultured Bacilli bacterium
CCAACAGGTCCAGAAGGAGCAACAGGCCCAACAGGTCCAGAAGGAGCAACAGGCCCAACAGGTCCAGAAGGAGCAACGGGTCCAACAGGTCCAACGGGTCCAACAGGTCCAACGGGTCCAACAGGTCCATAGTAGGTAATAATGGACAATATAAAAATTTGCGTTTATGCAATATGTAAGAACGAAAGTAAATTTATTAAAAAGTGGTTAAATTCCGTAAAAGAGGCTGATTATATTTGTGTATTAGATACTGGTTCAACAGATAATAGTGTAGAGTTATTAAAAGAAGCAAATGTAATTTTGGGTGAAAAAAAGTTTACTAATTTTCGCTTTGATGAAGCAAGAAATGAATCTTTAAAATTAATACCTGATGATACGGATGTGTGTATATCAATAGACTTAGATGAAGTTTTATTGCCGGGATGGAAAGAAGCAATTAAGAAAGTATGGCAAAAAGATACTACTAGATTAAGATATATTTATAATTGGAGTCTAGATGAATTTGATAATCCTCGAGTAAGTTTTTATCAAGATAAAATACATTCTTTAAAAGGATATAAATGGGTTAATCCAGTTCATGAAATACTTTCTTATCAAAACGGTGAAGAACATTTTGTAACAACTGATGAATTAATAATTAACCATTATCCGGATGCTACAAAATCTAGAGGTTCTTATTTATCCTTATTAGAATTATCTATTAAGGAGGATCCAGAAAATGATAGAAATACTCATTATTTAGGAAGAGAGTACATGTATTATCGAAAATGGGATAAAGCTATAGAAACTTTAAAAAAACATTTAACTTTAAAAAGAGCTGTTTGGAAAGATGAAAGAAGTGCTTCAATGCGTTTTATTGCTCGAAGTTATTTAGGATTAAATGATGAAACTAATGCAATCTATTGGTACAAGGAAGCTGCTAAAGAAGCACCACATTTAAGAGATCCTTTAGTGGAATTAGCATTGTTATATTATCAAAAAGAAGATTGGGAAGAAGTTATAAAATATTGTAATGAAGCTTTAAACATTCCTATTAATTATAAAACTTATATTAATGAAGTATTTAGTTTTGATGAAACAATTGATGATTTACTTTCTTTAGCTTATTATAATACTAATCAATTAGTTAAAGCGATTGAACATGCAAAAAAAGCCTTAGAAATAAATCCAAATAATGAACGTATAAAAAATAATCTGCAAATAATGCAAAACAAACTTCTTAATTAGAGGTTTGTTTTTATGTTGTTTGACTCAAAGTATAAGCTAAAAAATGTTTTTCTTTGCTTACTAATTTTAATTGTGATAAAATTAATTAAAGAAAACCAATAAAAGGAGAAATTATGTATAATTATGATTTTAAAAAGGATGATGAATCAATATTAAAAGAAATAATGAATGTAAATATTAAAATTAATAAAAAGTATTATCAAACTAATTTTGTATTAACAGAAAAAAATTTATTAATATTTCATGATATAAATTGTGGAAATCCTATTTGGGGTAGTGGGACACATCCATTGCCAGAACTATATTTATTATTTTGTATACCATTAAATGATTTAAAGTACGAAATAATAAATGATGATTTATATTTATTACAAAATAATCAAAAAGTTAATTGTTATGATTTTAATTTAAAAGAATTTTTAATCTACTTTCAATAAAGGTAAATACCATTATCATCTTTAAAAATATATTTTCTATCTATCAAGTGATTTATTAATGATACTTCAATATATTATATTTTATTTAGGATAGTAAAATATCTATTACTAGATATATTTATTAAAAAAATTAAAAAATTAATAGCTGTGATTTTAATTTATAAGAATTTTTAAATAATGAATAAATTTTTTGAAATTAATTTTGGTTATATTACATAAAAAAATTCTAACAACTATTAGAATTTTTTTATTAATCTACTTTCTATAAAGGTAATAATTTTATAAAGAATATAAGATATAACAACTAAAATTAAAATGCCAGCCATAACTAAACTTAAATTAAATACTTGAGTACCATAGATTATTAAATATCCAATTCCTGCTTTACTTACAAGGAATTCTCCCATAATAACTCCAATTAAACTCATAGATATATTTAATTTTAAACTTGAAATAATTGTTTTGTATGAACTAGGTATAATCAATTTAGTTAATATTTGAAATTTGTTAGCTTTAAAAGATTTAATCATTTTTATTCTTTTTTCATCAATATTTATAAAGCCATTGTAAATAGTTATAATACTAACTATTAAGTTTATTAATAAAGCCATGACAATTACACTTTTAATATTTGCTCCAGAAATTATTATAATTAATGGTCCTAAAGCTACTTTTGGTAAAGAATTTATCATTGTTAAAAATGGATCAACTATATCTGCTAGAAGGGGAAATTCATAAAGAATAATAGCTATGATTAATCCCAGTAAAATACCTAAAGAAAATGATATTAATACTTCTTTTAAAGTTGTAAAAATATGATTAAATAAATTATTTTGAGTTATTAAATTTAATATAGTATCAAATATTTTGCTGGGTTTTGAAAAGACAAATGTATTAATTATATTTTTATTAGCTAAATATTCCCATATTCCAAAAAAAGCTATAATTATAATTACTTGACTAAATAAAATTATATATTTACGAATTTTAATTTTTCTTAAATATTTTTTTTGGTCTTTAGACATTTTTATCTAAATCCTTCCACAATAAATCATAGTAATCAGCAAATCCTTTAGCTTTTCTTCTTTCTATTGGCGAACTTCCTTCTAAATTAATATTATATGTATTTTTTATTATTGCTGGTCTTTTAGATAAAACGATTATTCTATCAGCTAAACTAAGTGCTTCAGCGATATCATGGGTAATCATTATAACAGTCTTTTTTTCATTTTTAATTATTTTAGAAACATCTTCACTAACTATTAATCTAGACATATAATCTAGTGCTGAAAATGGCTCATCTAATAATAAAATATCTGGTTTTATAGCTAGTGTCCTAATTAAAGCTACTCTTTGAATATAACGAAGACACTTTTTACTATTTTTTAATATTTTAGAGTTATTGTTTTT
>CALVIZ010000057.1 GCA_944331865.1 uncultured Bacilli bacterium
TGTTATTCTTTGTTTGAGGCGATAATGAATGTTGGAGCAAATCCGATTTTTGTCATACCAAAAGATTTTTATAATATTTCAGTAGATGAGATTAGAAAAGTACTTAATGAAAATGAAATAAAATGTTTTATAGCTACACATCAATATGGCATTGTACAAGATATTAAAGCAATAAAAGAAGAATTCCCTGAACTTATAATTATAGAAGATATTGCTCAAGCATGGAATATACAAGAAAACGAATTAGGAATAGGAAAATATAGTGATTATGTAGTTACCTCTTTTGGAATATCAAAAGCATTATCATATGGTCAAGCAGGTGCTATTTTTTCTAATAAAGATATTAGACAACATTTTGATTTTCATGATAAGGAGAGTAGGAATAGTTTGAGATTTTTACTACCTTATGTTTTGTATGACTGTGATAATGTTAATACAGAACAATTAGTAATTACTGCTAACAATATAGTAGAGAAGCAGAGAATAATGGTTAGGTTATTAACAAGGTATTTTGATAGCAACGAAAAATATATCATTTATAAAGATAAAGATTCACAAGTATCTTCTTGGCATAAATTTCCAGTAATAATAACTAATCCTAATTATATAAATGAATTTGAAGGAATAATGCAAGATAATCAAATATTATTCCAATGGCAAAATGACAAAGAGGTATGGGAATTGGATATGGTAAAAAGCTATAGCCCTAAAATTATTGAGTTTGGAGAAAAGCCAATTTATGCTTTAATTAGAACAAAACAAAATGATGTAGAAAAAGTAAAATCTTTAGTAAGGAGTAGATAAAATGAGTTATATAAATCCAAATGAATATGGTAGTTTATATTTCGATAATAAAGAAGAAAATGCTGTTTTAAATGTTTTAAAAAACGAGAGAATATTCAGATATGCAAGTGACAAAGTTTCTACAACAGATAAATTTGAAGAAATATTAAAGAAAAAGGTAAATTGCAATTATGCTTTAGGAGTTACTAATGGTACATCAGGTTTAATAACTGCTTTGGTAGGATGTGATGTTAAAGCCGGAGATAGGGTGCTAGTTAGTTCATATACATTTTTAGCGACAGCATTAGCAGTTAAATGTTTAGAAGCGATACCAGTTCCGTTAAATATTGATTTGCAAAATGGCTTCGACCTACAAGATTTAGAAGAAGAATTAAAAAAAGGCTGCAAAGCTGTAATTGTTGTTCAATTGCAAGGGCGTTGCTTTGATTTATCTAAAGTGAAAATACTTGTAGATAAATTTAATGTGAAATTAATAGAAGATAGTTGTCAAGCATTTGGAGCAAAAATTAATGGTGTATATGCTGGAACTATTGGAGATGTGGGAGTGTATAGCTTTCAACAGTTTAAACAAATTTCTTGTGGCGAAGGCGGAGCTGTTGTAACTAATGATAAAAAAATATATCAAAAGATGAGAAATTATACAGATATGGGGGCAGAGCGCAATTTATTTCCAAATTGGAATGGTAACAATGTTATATTTGGTCAAAATTATAGAATGAATAATGTTATGGCTGCAATATTATGTGAGCAATTAAAAAAAGTAGATGATATTATTTTAAAACAACAAAAAGCTCGTAGTTATATATTAAGTAAAGTTAAATTAACTAGTTTAATAAATAGTGTTGATCCGAATGGAGATACAGGAATGAATATATTATTATTATTAAATTCTAAAGAAGAGTTTAATTATGTTAAAGAAATAGGAAATAAACATAATATTGAAATAAGAAAAATGTGGAATGGCTTATATTTTGAAAATGAATTATTTAAAATAAATAAATTAACAGATATTGACCTAAAAAATAATTCATGTATCAAATCAAAAGAATTAGTTGATAGATTAGCGGTTATATCAATTCCACCTATATTAAGGAAAGAAGATTGTAATAAAATAGTTGATTTCCTAAATGAAATAAAGTTTGGTAGTGATAATAATGCAATTTAACGGATTAGATTTAAAAATTATTTCTTCAAAAGAATATGAAGAAGATTTAAAAAATATAAGTGATATACCTGTTTGGCTTGATCCTATTTCAATTAGAATTTATGAAAATAAAGAAATAATAAAAATATTATTAGATAATGAGCCATTAGTTTATTATGTTGTACCCTTTTATTATGAAGATGGAAAAAAATGGGCAGAACGTAAATATAGATATTTTGCTTATTTATCTCCTTATTTTGTAAAAAAGTGTCCTAATAAAAAAAGAAAAGAAGCAATATACTTAATTTTTAATTATATTTTTTCTAATTATGATTATATGTATATGCCATTACACCCATCATTTACAGAGATATCAGCAATACAAGGAATGGGAGCATTTATGGAAAGTAGGCATACTCATGTTTTGAGAAATGTTATGAATTTAGATGAGTTAGATAGTAAATTAAGAAATAATATAAAAAGCGCATCTAAAAAATTAAAAATCACGATAGATTATGATTCATCAAAATTTAATTTTGATATAGCAATTCATGGAACTAAAGAAGAACAAGAATGTCGTAAAAAAAATGCTTTAAATTTATTAAAACATCATAAAGCAATAATTTTTACTGGTTATTATGAAGGAAAACCTATTATTGGTAACATGGTTACTTTTGATAATGAATGGGTATATGGTTTACACACTTGGCAAGTAGATAAAGTACCACGAGGTAGCGGCCATTATATAATATATTCCATTTCTAAATGGGCATTTGAGGAAAAAGGCCTTAAATATTTTGATTTTGAAGGTTCTGTTATGCAGTCAATAGATAATTATTTTTGTAATTTTAATGCAGAACAAATAATTTATCCATATATTCATTTTGGAAAAACAAAAAAAGAGTTAGATGAATTAATTGAAATCTCTAGGAATATTGATGGGAGGTTATTCAAATGAA